>JAVEEJ010000252.1 GCA_030840515.1 Frankiaceae bacterium
TGGTCGCGGTGGCCGGCTGGAAGCGGCTCACCGGCTCAGGCGACACGGCGAACATCCTGCCCCGCTCGAACCGGACCAAGGCCAGTCGCAGCAGCGGCGGAGCGGCAGCGTCCAAGCAGGGGCCGTCCAAGCAGGGGCCGTCGAAGCAGGGGCCGATGGAGCGACTGGAAGAGCGCTGGCGGCGCCGCAACGAGGACCGCGACGGCGGTCGCTGAACCACGCTTCCTGGATCGGTGGCGGAGCCGCTGTCCGGAGCTCAGGCGGATTCGCCGCGCGCCAGCGGGCTGACCGCTCGCCGCACCAGCCGACCCGCGGCCGCAAGGATTGCGTCGACGCCGTCCAGCACGTCGGCCACTGCCCCGGTCAGCCCGTGGAACGCCGCGGCCAGGACGCTGCGCGGCAGGACGAGGGCGCGCCAACGAGTACGACGACTCGCGGCGGTGCGCAGCGCCGCGGACACGGCGCTGGTGTCAGCCTTGAGCTGCTCGGCACCCGTGCCGCTCGTCTCGTCCGTCCACCGCGCATAGCGCGCGCGCTCCTCGGCCGCACCGATCCGCCGGGCCGCGCCAGCCGCGTCGGTGTCCTGTCCCAGTCCGCCGATGAGACGGCGAACGATGGCGCGCGGGGTCTCGCTGCGGTTCCACTCGGCGCCGAGGTCGCGCACCGTGGCATGCAGCTCCGACCACGCCGCGTGCGCAGCAGACGCCGGGGTCTCCGCAGCGGCCCAACGACGCCGTCGCATGACGACCCGGGCCAGTCCCGGCAGGGCAAGCAGGAACAGCAGGACAAGACCGACGAGCCCGGCGATGAGCAACCCAGAAGGCCCAGAGCTGGAGGTCTTGGTGCTGCCCAGCTTCTCAGGCGCGAGGTCGTCGATCCGTGACTTGGGCGTGGAGCTCGCGCCCGGCGTGGGCGCCGTGCTCGGCTGGTCGGTGGGCCGCGGGCCACCCGGAGTGGTGACGGCCTTCAGCGTGTAGGGCGGCGGCTTCGCCTGCCCGTCGGGGCGGGGCGTGGGCTCGAAGGCCAGCCAGCCGATCCCGTCGAACCACAGCTCTGGCCAGGCGTGCGCGTCGTGCACGGTGACGACCTGGCCGTCGCCGTCCTTGGTCCCCGGGGTGAAGCCGATGTCGACACGGGCCGGGATCTGCAGCACGCGCGCCATCGCGGCCATCGCCGAGGCGAACTGCTCGCAGTATCCGCGGCGGTCCTCGAGCAGGAACCGCTCCAGCGCATCGTTGCCGTTGCCGTCCTGGATGTCGGTCGTGTACTTGAACTGGGTCTGGAAGAACTCCTGCAGCAGCACAGCCTTGTCATAGGCGGTGCGCCCGCTCTTCGTGATGTCCTCGGTCAGGTCGAGGATGGTCTGCGGGATGGCCTGATCCCCACCCGGCAGCGCCGTGTAGAGCGGTTCGGCGTCGTGGTTGGTGGCCGCCCGCAGCTGGTCGGCGGACACCAGCGGCACGAGCCCGGCGGCGTGATAGCTCAGACCACGCGTCGAGGTGCGGGAGGAGAACACCGTGCGGGTCGTCTCCTCATAGCGCCAGTCACCCTTCACCTCGACCTGGGTCGCCGGGTAAGGAAGCGGCAGCCACGGCACCTTGAAGTTGTCGGTGACCTTCACGTTCACGTTGACGACGCCGGCAAGCACTGTCGGCTCGAGCCCGAGCGGCGCCGGCAGGCCGTGGCTCACGCGGTTGTCGGAGGACGCCTTGAGCTCGCGCTGGGACCACTGCAAGCCGTCGAAGTTGTCCAGCGTCGTCATCCGCAGGTAGCCGTTGGCCTTGCTGTCGCTGGTGTAGCGAAGCAGCCGGGTGTTGTCCCTCGCGGTGAGCTGGCGACGCAACTGGGTGATCGGATTGATCGCGACGACCGAGCTCGAGCCGCTGCCCTTCCCGGCGGCGTTGCCGTTGCCGCCGAAGGGCCGGTCGTCGACGCCGGGCAGCACGCCCGGCACCACCACCGCGAGTCCCAGGGAAGCAGCGGCGATGCGGCGGCCCACCCGTGCGAGGGGCGAGGTCTCCGCCACCTCGGCGCGCAGGGCAGGTCCCTCGTCTCCGCGTCGGCCCGCGCCGAGTGGGCGTCCCCACCGACCCAGCCGTTCCCGTCCGTCGGCGACGAGCAGGGCGAGGTAGCCGGAGGCGGCGATGAGGAAGGGCATGGCGCCGATCCCGTGAGGTGCGATGGCTGCGGGTACGACGAACAGCCCGAACAGCGGCAGCCCGGCCACCGCCGCTTTGCGGAGCCCGACCGCGATGAAGTCGACCAGGATCGCGACAAGGCCGATTCCCGCCGTGGTCAACAGCAGCAGACCCGGGTGGGCGACCACCGGTGGCGACAGCTTGGCGATGTCGTCGAAGCCCTTGGCGACCAGCTTGTGCAGGTCTGCCTGGGCTGCGGGTCCGGGGATCACCCAGAACAGCGCGTGGGTGTGGGCGTAGGCCGCCACCAGGTAGCCGCCGAGCGCCACGAGGGACGCGGCGGGTGCCGCGATCGCGGGTAGGGCGAGCCGTCGGCACCCTTCCGACACGAGCGCGACGACGGCAACCGCACCGAAGGCCGGCAGCAGGTAGTCCAGGGTGCTGAACAGCGGCCGGAGCACCACGGCGCCGAGCACTGTCGCAACGGCCGCCATGACAGTCAGCCGGGTGCGGCCGCTCACGTCGCCACCGTCGCAGAGGCCGGGACCGCGGCTTCCGGCCACACCGAGGCCAGCGGCGCACGCGGACCGGCGCGGAGCACCCGCCAGCCGGCGCGCTGCAGCAGGTGGGCTGCGGCGTCGTCCTCGCTGTGTGCCGCCGTCTGGGCGCGGGGCGCGACCCCGGACCACGCTGCGGTGTCGAGGATCACGGCCACTGCGGTCGCGCCGCCCTGCCTGATCCGGCCGAGCGCCTGCGCGTCAGCGGCGGACAGCGCTCCGAGTACGGCGACCACGAGCCCGCCGTTTCCCACGCTGCGGCGCAGGTGAGCGATGGCGGCGTCCAGGTCGTTGCGGCCGGAGGTGCGCACGGTCGCGAGGCCGTCGAGGAGCAGGCCTTCGAAGCTGCCGCCCCCGACGTCGCTGACGCCGCCGTAGCCGCTGATCGGCTCCTGCGAGTCGCTGAGGTAGGTGAGGTTGAAGCCGCTGCGGCACAGGTGGACTCCGAGCGAGGCGGCAGCCGATACCGCCCACTCGAAGGAAGAGCCGGCGCCCTCTCCGCGGTGGGCACGCATCCGGGTGTCGAGCAGCAGGGTGCCGCGGGACTGCCACGGCTGCTCCTCGCGGCGGACCATGAGCTCGCCGTAGCGCGCGGTCGAGCGCCAGTGGACTCGCCGCAGGTCATCGCCCACGCGGTACTCCCGCGGCGCGACGTCGTCCTCACCCGCCGCGGCCACGGACCGGGGACGGGAGTCGCCGCCCCCCGTCCAGTCGCCGCCGAGGCGCACATGGGGGAGCGCGGTGATCACCGGTGTGACGGTGAGGTGATCCACGGCCGCGAAGGCGCGGGTGAGCTCGACCAACCCGAACGGGTCAGCGATGCGCACAGCGAGCGGGCCGACGGCATAGCGCCCGCGCAGGTCCGAGCGGACGGCGTAGCTGACCTCGCGGGTGCCGCGCGGCTCCACCCTGTCGAGCACGAAGCGCGGCCGACCGCCGAGCACGTAGGGGAGCGTGTCCTCGACGAGCAGCACGCCGGTGGGGATCCGCGAGACGTTGGTGATCCGCAGCTGCACCTGGCTCGGGCGCCCCGCCTCGACGCGGGCGGGAAGGAGCCGGCGCTCGCACTCGAGCAGGTAGCGGGTACGCGCCACCACCGCCGCGGCGACCAGCGGCAGCGCGATGAGCAGCACTCCGACCCGCAGCAGGTCGCGCTCACCGAGGCCGAGCGCGCTCAGCGTGCTGGTGATCCCCGCGGCGATGAAGCATCGCCCGCGGGTGGTCAGGCCCGACAGTGCCGCCCGCACTAGCGCGACGTCCTCCGCGGCCGTCCGCTGCTGGCAGCGTCCGGCACCGGGACGCGGTGAAGCAGCTCGGCGACGACGGCTTCTGGGCTGCGTCGAGCCAGCGAGGCCTCGGCCGACGGCAGCAGGCGGTGCGCGAGAACGGGTACGGCGAGTGCCTGGATGTCGTCCGGCACCACGTAGTCCCGGTCATCAAGAGCCGCGGCGGCCCGGGCGGCGCGCACCAGGTGCAGCGTGGCGCGCGGTGAGGCGCCGAGCCGCAGGTCGGGCGTCTCGCGGGTGGCGGTGACGAGGTCGACGGCGTAGCGCTTGACCGGGTCGGCCACGTGAACCGTTCGCACCACGTCGATGAGCTTCGACACGGCGAACGCGTCGGTGACCGGCTCGAGCTCGCCGAGCGGGTCGTGGCTGCCGTGGGAGTCCACCATGTCGAGCTCGGCGTCGGCCGACGGGTAGCCCATCGAGACCCGCGCCGTGAAGCGGTCTCGCTGCGCCTCCGGCAGCGGGTAGGTGCCTTCCATCTCGATCGGGTTCTGGGTCGCGACCACCATGAAGGGGGCCTCGAGCTCGTAGGTGTAGCCGTCGACCGTCACCGTGCGCTCGGCCATGCACTCCAGCAGGGCCGACTGCGTCTTGGGCGAGGCCCGGTTGATCTCGTCACCGACCACGAAGTTGGCGAAGATCGGCCCGGGCTTGAACTCGAACTCCCGACGCTCCTGGTTGTAGGCGGAGACGCCGGTGATGTCGCTCGGCAGCAGGTCGGGCGTGAACTGGACCCGCCGCACGGAGCAGTCGATGGCGCGAGCCAGCGCCTTGGCCAGCATCGTCTTGCCGACGCCTGGCACGTCCTCGATGAGCAGGTGCCCCTCGGCGAGCAGCACCGTGATCGCGAGCCGCACCACCTCGGGCTTGCCCTCGATCACCGACTCGACGGCTTGGGCGATCTCGCCGGCCCGGGCCGCGACGTCCTCGGTGCCCTGCCGAGCCTCACCTCTGCGTGCCACGCTGTCTCCTCGCTCACGCAACAAGGCCCCGGCAGTGCGCCCGCGGCCGACGTCTCGGCATCCTCGCAGTCCGACGCCCGGGCGCACCCGGTCGTTCCTTCACGATCCGGCAACATTCTGTTGCATGGGAGAGCGACCGGCCAGGGAAGAGCGTCGCGGCCCGGACGTCGAGCGTGCCGCCGTTCCGCGAACCCGCCGGGGGCAGGCGACTCGGGAGCGGCTGCTCGCGGCTGCCAGGGAGGTCTTCGCCGAGGTGGGCTGGGCGCGGGCCCGGGTGGAGGACGTGTGCCGGGTCGCCGGCACCGGGCACGGCACCTTCTACCAGTACTTCCCTAACCGGACCGCACTCCTTGTCGCCCTGGTCGCCCAGCACGCCGGCGAGCTCAACGCGCTGGCCGAGGCTCCCTGGACGAGCGGGGACGTGAAGAGCGACGTGCACCGAGTCATCGACGGGTTCGTGGCCGTCTCCGAGCAGGATCGCGACGTGCGCGTCGCCTGGGCGGCCGCGGCCGCCGACGAGCCGGCGCTGGCCGCCCTCTTCGGCGAGGTGCGACGCCAGTTCGTGGCCAGGGTGCACGCCAACCTCGCGGCAGCGGTCGCCGACGGGCGGGCGCGGGCCGATCTCGACCTCGAGGTCGCGGCGGCGGGTCTGACCGCCATGGTGGAGCACTCCGTCGCACTGGACTCCGCTGCCGAGCCGAGCAGTCGGCTAGGACGCACCCGGCTTGTCAGCGGGCTGACAGATCTGTGGGTAGCCGCCGTCTATAGATAGGGGTCACTTTCCGGACAAGCCGGTCAGTGGGACGATCCCGCCGGGGGTGCAGCAGATGTCGGTGGTGCGCGCGGGTGCGCTCGGCTCCGGCCTACTCGAGCGTGAAGACGCGCTCGAGGTGCTGGAGCTGTTCCTGCGCGCCGTGGCGTCCGGGCGCGGGGGCACCGCCGTCGTCGAGGGGCCTCCTGGGATCGGCAAGTCCCAACTGCTCCGGTCGGTCGCTGAGCACGCGGGGGGCTTCGGGCTCCGCAGTGCCGCCGCGAGTGGGGCCGAGCTCGAGCGGGACCTGCCTTTCGTGATCATCCGCCAGCTCTACGACGACCTCGCCTCCCGGGTGGGGGGGCTCGAGGCTGACGCGGTGGCGCGGGTCCTCGGAAATGGCACGACGGGGATGCTCACCCCACCCAACCTGGGCAACGCGATCTCGGTGCTCTACCGGGGCGTGGCCGACTTCGCCCGTCAGCAGCCGGTGCTGTTCGTCGTGGACGACGTGCAGTGGGCCGACCCGGACAGCGTCCGGGCGCTGCACTACCTGGCCCGCAGGATCGCCGACCTGCCCGTCGGCCTCCTCATCGGCACCCGGCCCAGCGTGACCGACGGGCCCGTCGAGGATCTCGTGGCGATGGCGTCGCTGCCCGTGATCCGGCCCTCGCCGCTCAGCCCGCAAGCCAGCGGCCGACTGCTCACCCGGCTGCTCGGCGAGGAGACCACCCCGGCCTTCATCGAGGCGTGCCACGGCGTGACCAGTGGCAACCCGTTGCTCCTCCACGAGCTCGCGCGCGAGATCAGCACCGGTGGCTACCGCCTCGAGCCGTCGGTGATCATGAACCTTGGCTCGGCGAGCGTCGCTCGCACCGCGCTGAACCGCATCGGACGGTTGACCCCGGCGGCTGTGCCGGTTGCCCGGGCCGTGTCCGTGCTAGGTCAGCGAGCGAGTACGCCGCGCGTGGCGAGGCTGGCCGGTGTGGACCTGGCCGAGGCCACCGAGGTCGTGTCCGCGCTCGTCGGCGCCGAGCTGCTCACCGACAGCGTGCCGCTCGGCTGGGTGCACCCGCTCGTGGCCGCCGCGCTCTACCGCCACACGCCGGCTGCGGAGCGGGCCAGACTTCACGCGGACGCTGCCCGGCTGCTCGATGCTGATGACATCCCCGTCGGCGAGGTCGCGGCCCACCTGTTGCACGCCGAGCCGGCCGCCGACCCTTGGGTTGTGGAGCGGCTGCGCACCGCTGCCTACGCGGCGGTGAGCGTCGGCGGGATCGACCACGCCATCCGGCTGCTGCGCCGCGCTCTCGAGGAGCCGGCCGCTGAGAGCGTCGGCCATGTGCTGCTTGACCTGGGGCAGCTCGAGATGTGGACCTTCGACCCGACCTCGGCCCGTCACCTGGTGGCGGCCTTCGACCTGCACCCCGATCGTGACGCGCGTTGCGGTGCCGCCCTCGGTGTCGCCCGCCTGCTCGTGCTCGCAGGGCGCTGGACCGAGGCGCTCACCTTCATCGAGCGGGCGCTCGCCCTGCTGCCGGAGGACGAGCGGTCGTTGGTCTGGCTGGTGCTCGCGTCCGAGCGGCTGACCATCTGCGGCGGCGGCAACATCGAGATGGACCGCTACGAGGAGCGCACCCGCGAGATCATGGCCTTCGCCGACCAGGGCTCCCACTACGCCGTGGTGGCCGCCACTCACGAGGCGGCGCTGGCGGTGACCAACCTGCGTCCCGCGACTGAGGTTCTGGACGCGCTCGACCGGGCGTGGGGCAACGGCCGGCTGCTCATCCACCAGGGCCTTGACTCCTCGCTCTGGCTCTACGTGGCCTGGCAGTACGTGGCTTTCGGGGCCCGCGACCGGGCCTTGGAGGTCTACCGGGCCGGGCTCGAACTGGCCAACCGCCACGGGATCGAGGTCGCGGCCACGCAAGCGCGGGTGGGGATGGCCTGGCTCTCCCTGGACGCGGGCGACCTGCGCAGCGCGGCGGAGGCCTTCAACAAGCCGATGTCCGACGCGGTTCCGCTGCGGGCGATGGGCAACCGCGTCGTCGCGGCCGGAATGGCCGTGTGCGCCATGCACCTGGGCGACCTGGACGGCGCCTTTGAGGCGCTCGCGCCGTACACGTCCCCGATCGCGAACCCCCCGGATCGGTTCGACGCGATGGTCCTGCGGGTCCGTGGGCTGGTCGAGCTCACACGCGGCGACGCCGCCCGTGCCGTCGAGTGCTTGGAGGCGCTGGGCGACTGGTGCGTCGGCCACGGACGTGACGGCCCCAGCGACTGGACCTGGCGCTCCGACCTGGCATTCGCCTTGGCGCGCAGCGACCCCGGTGCGCAGAACGAGCCACATCAGCGCGCTGCAGAGCTGGCACGGGACGAGCTCGAGCGGGCCCGCCTGGTCGGCCTTCCTCGGGTGGAAGGCACCGCTCTTCGTGCGCTCGCCGCGGCCTCGCCGCTCGCCGAGCGCGAGGCACTGCTCGTGCAGGCCTGCGAGGCGCTGGACGGCGTCGACCCGATGGGCCGGGCCACCGCGTTGGTGGAGCTAGCCGGCGTCCGGCGGCGACTGAACGACGCCGAGGGCGCGCGCGACGCCGCGTCGTCGGGGCTGGCTCTGGCGGACCAGTGCGGGGCTGAGCCGCTGCGCAACGCCGCGATGGCGGAGCTGCACCGGCTGGGAGCACGACCGCGGCGGGCTGCGGTCGTCGGTGTCGCGGCCCTGACCGGCGCCGAGCGACGCGTGGTCGAGCTGGTCAGCCAGGGGCTGACGAACCGGGAGGTCGCGACCCGGCTCGTGGTGAGTGACAAGACGGTGGAGAAGCACCTGTCGAATGCGTTCCGCAAGCTTGAGGTTACACAGCGTGACCAATTGGCCCACATTCTGACAAAACAGTAGGGAGGTGTCCCTACCGACACAGACCCGCGGCCGGTCCACGCTTCACAGACGTCGCGGCGGGCCAGCGCGGGGGGGCCGGGCCCGCCGCGCGACGCAGACCAGAACCGAGTGATGATCCAG
>JAVEEJ010000177.1 GCA_030840515.1 Frankiaceae bacterium
GTCGGGTTCCAGTGCCCTGAGTGCGTGAAGGAGGGGGCGAAGGGCCAGCGGGTCGCGCGTACGACGTTCGGCGGGACGGCCCGTCCGGACGACACCCCCGTGATCACGTTCGTGCTCATCGGCCTCAACGTGCTGGTCTTCGTGGTGGCGCTGGCTTCAGGCACCGTGCCGGGCAGCAACAACGGCCTCACGATCCTGCACGAGCGCTTCGCGAACCTCGCCGCGTCGGTCTCGGCCCCCGACGCCAACGGAGCGCTGACGGTCTTTCGGGGGGTCTCCGACGGCGAGTACTACCGGCTCGTCACCGCGATGTTCCTCCACTTCGGGTTCGGTCACATCGCCTTCAACATGCTGGCGCTGTTCTCCCTGGGGCCGCAGCTCGAGCGGCTCTTCGGCCGGGTCCGCTTTCTCGCCCTCTACCTGGTGGCCGGGTTCTGCGGCAACGTCGCCACCTACGCGCTGGGGCCTCCTGGCCAGTTCGCGGCGGGCGCCTCCACCGCGATCTTCGGCCTCTTCGCGGCCTACTTCATCGTGGCCCGGCGGATGCGCGCCGACATGAGCCAGATCGTGGGCCTGCTCGCGATCAACCTGGTGATCACGTTCGTCTTCCCCAACATCGACTGGCGCGGGCACGTCGGTGGCCTCGTGGGCGGGGCCCTGATCGCCGGCGCATTGGTCTACGCGCCACGGGATCGGCGATCGCTGATTCAGGCGCTGGGGGTGGGCGCGGTCCTCGCGCTGGCCCTACTCGCGGTCGTCGTGCGGACCGCCAACCTGTCCTGACCGCGGTCGTCCACACTGTGGACGAAGCCTGTGGATGGAATTACACCGGTGTCATTGCCCGCGGCCAGTGCCCGGTCTAATGCCACTGGGTCGAGACGATGAACCCGCCGACGATCAGGCCGAAGCCCACCGCGAGGTTCCAGTTGCCGAGCGCGTCGATCAGGGGGGCCGTCCCGCCGGTGATGTAGAAGACAGCGAGCCACAGCACGCCGAGCACGAACAGCGCCAACATGAGCGGAGCGACCCACGGCGGGCTGATCTTCTTCTTGGCCGAGCGGGTCGGCGGCGGGGTGTACGCAGCCTTCTGCCGGATGCGGGACTTCGGCACAGTTCGCTCCAGGGCTTGGGGTTAGCGTGTGACCTGCGCGGTCAGCGTAATGGTCTTCGCGGGCAGGAGGTGGCGTGACCCGGCCTCGGATGCTCTGGCGCGCGGCCGTACCCGTGATCGCCTTGCTGGCCGGCTACCTGTTCGCCACCAGCTCGCACACCGCGCGTGGGACCGACCTCAGACCGGAGCAGCGCGACCTGGCCGAGCTCATCGCCGGGCAGCGGCAGAGCCTCGAGGCCGGGATCGCGAGGCTTCGTCGTACTCGTGCCGAGGTCGAGGCCGCGACCCGGGTCGGCGCCTCCGGCGACGCCGAGGTGAGCGCCGCGCAGGCAGCGGGGGACGCGCTCGCGGCGAGCGCGGGGACGGTGCCGGTGCACGGGCCGGCGCTCACGGTGGTCCTGGACGACGCGCCGCGCAGTGCCGACGGCTCGCTTCCCGACGGCGTGACCCCCGACGACGTGGTGGTCCACCAGCAGGACGTGCAGGCCGTGGTGAACGCGCTCTGGGCCGGCGGCGCGGAGGCCATGCGGCTGATGGACCAGCGGGTCATCTCGACCAGTGCCGTGCGGTGTGTCGGCAACACTCTGCTGCTCCAAGGCGTTGTCTACTCACCCCCCTACCGCATCACGGCGATCGGCGACCCCGGCCGGATGCGAGCCGCGCTCGAGGAGGCTCCCCTGGTGTCGGTGTACCGCGAGTACGTCGAGCAGCTCGGGCTCGGTTACGTGGTGACCGAGGCGCTCGATGTCCGGCTGCCTGCCTACGCCGGCCTTCTCGACCTCAACCACATCCAGGGAGCCGCGTGAACACGGTGCGGACCGTCATCCGCGGCATCGGCCAGACGCTCATCACCCTCGGGCTCATCACGCTGCTGTTCTGCGCCTACGAGCTGTGGATCACCAACCTCTACACCGCGAGGGAGCAGTCGGCGCTCGGCTCGCAGCTGCGTCGGTCCTGGGACTCGGGTGAGGACCCGCTGGCCCCGACCCTGGTGCGGGTGCCGCTCGGCACCGGCATCGCGGTGCTGCGGATCCCGCGGCTGGGGGACAGCTACGCGAAGGTCGTGGTGGAGGGCGTCGGTCGCGAGGACCTGAAGAAGGGCCCCGGCCACTACCCCGGCACGGCTCTGTTCGGCAACCTGGGCAACGTCGTGATCTCCGGTCACCGCACGACCTACGGCGCGCCCTTCAACCGGCTCGACGAGGTGAAGCCCGGCGACGCGATCGTGGTGGAGACCAAGACCATGTGGTTCACCTACACCGTGACCAAGCGGTCGGTGGTCTCCCCGCACGCGATCGAGGTGACCTACCCGGTGCCGGGGGACAAGGGCGCGAAGCCCACCAAGCGGCTGATCACCCTGACCACGTGCAACCCGAAGTACTCCGCCCGCACCCGCCTGATCGTCTTCGCGGAGCAGTCGGCGGCGCAGCCGAAGTCGGCCGGTCTGCCACCCGCGCTGACTCAGGGCACCTGATGTACACCTGGATCTGGGGCAAGCTGCCCGGTGGCTTGCCCGGCAAGATCGCCGGCACGCTGGTGCTGCTGGCCGCGGCGATCGCCGTGCTGTTCCTCGTCGTCTTCCCCTGGGCCGAGCCGCGGCTGCCGTTCAACGACGTGACGGTCGACCCGGGCAGCTCCGTGGACTCCACCCCGAGCCCATGAGCTCCCTCCACGTCCTCGTCGTCGACAACTACGACAGCTTCGTGTTCAACCTCGTGCAGTACCTCGGCCAGCTCGGGGCCCGCACCACGGTGTTGCGCAACGACGAAGTAGCGCTCGATGAGGTGGGCGAGTACGACGGGGTGCTGCTCTCGCCCGGTCCCGGCATACCCGAGAGCGCCGGCGTGTGCGTCGACCTGGTGCGAAGTCACGCGGGCAGGGTCCCGATCCTGGGCGTGTGCCTCGGTCACCAGGCGATCGCCGTCGCCTATGGCGGATCTGTGGGCCGCGCGCCCGAGCTGCTGCACGGGAAGACGAGCGAGGTCGAGCACAACGGGGCCGGCGTCTTCGCGGGACTTCCGCGACCCTTCACCGCGACTCGCTATCACTCACTTGCCGTCGACCCGGCCTCGGTGCCGAGTGAGCTCGAGGTCACTGCGTGGACAGCGAGCGGTGTCGTGATGGGGCTGCGTCACCGCGAGGTCGCGGTCGAGGGCGTGCAGTTCCACCCGGAGTCGGTGCTCACCGAAGCCGGGCACCTGCTGCTGGCGAACTGGCTCGCCGTCTGCGGCGACCCGGGTGCGCTCGCGCTCGCCCCGGCGCTGGTCGACGCGGCCGACCGGATGCGCGAGTCCGTCGGGGCCTGACCGCCGCTGCCTATCCCGCAGGTGTCGTCGTACTCCTCCGGCGTCGTCGTACTCGTCCGGCGCTAGGGCGTAGGCGTGGCAGAGGGCTCGGTCGACGGCGTGGGCTCGCCGGTCGGTGTCGGCTCGGTCGTGGGTGTCGGCTCCGGCTGGGCGACGACGATGGTGATGGTCGCTCCGCGCTTCACCCGCGCGCTGCCCGGCGGGTCCTGCGAGGTGACGGTGCCGGGTACGACGGTCGGGTCGATGACCGTGGTGCGCTGCACCTTGAACCCTGCGCTGACCAGCTGCGCCCGGGCGTCGGACTCGGGGAGCCCGGTGACCTGCGGGACCGTGTTGAAGCCACTGGCCAGCACAAGGCCCACGGACGACCCGGCGTTCACGGCTGTGCCTGGGGCAGGGGTCACCTCGAGCACCGTGCCTGCCGCTGCCTTGTCGTCCCGCTTGTCGAGGGACCCCACCTTGATGCCGACCTTGGCCAGCGCTGCGCGCGCATCGGCTTCGGACAGGCCGATGATGTCGGGGACCTTGGCCGGGGCCGGGCCCTTCGACAGCGTGATGGCGATCGAGTCCCCGCGACGCACGGAGATCTCGGGCAGCGGCTCCTGCCCCGTGACGCGTCCGGTGGGGATGGTCGGGCTGTAGGCCTGCCCGACCTCGCCGAGCTTCAGCCCGACCTGGTCGAGGCGGGCGGCGGCCTCGTTGCGGGTCAACCCGAGCAGCGACGGGGTGCGAACGGCGCCGCCACCGGGACCAGAGACGACCGAGCGCACGACGAAGGCGGCGAGCAGGAAGACCACCACCACCCCGGCGGCGAGGGCGATGTACGCGAACGTGCGCTGCCGCGTGCGGTCGCCTTCGGGAGCTGGCGGCGTCCGGGACAGCACCGTCGTGGCGGACACACCTCCGCCGAGCACCGGGGTCGCCCGGACCGGCTGACCGGCGATGACCCGCTCGACGTCCTCGCGCATCTCCACGGCGGACTGGTAGCGGTTGGCGGGGTTCTTCGCCATCGCCTTGAGCACGACGGCGTCGGCGCCGGCGGGTAGGTCGGCCACGAGCTGCGACGGCGGGACCGGGTCCTCGCGCACGTGCTGGTAGGCGACAGCGACAGGTGAGTCACCCGTGAACGGCGGCTGCCCGGTGAGCAGCTCGTAGAGCAGGCAGCCGGCGGAGTAGATGTCGCTGCGGTGGTCGACGTGCTCGCCCCGGGCCTGCTCGGGGGAGAGGTACTGCGCGGTCCCGACCACGGCAGCGGTCTGGGTCATCGTGGTGGTGACGTCGGAGAGCGCGCGCGAGATGCCGAAGTCCATGACCTTGACGTCGCCGGCCTTGGTGAGCATGACGTTCGCGGGCTTGATGTCACGGTGCACGATGCCCGCGCGGTGGCTGTACTCGAGCGCGCGCAGGACCTCGCCGGTGATCTCGAAGGCCCGGTTGGGAAGCAGCCGTCCCTCGCTGCGCAGCACGTCGCGCAGGGTGCGTCCGTCGACGTACTCCATGACGATGTACGGCGTCGCGTCCTCGCCCACCGACTCCTCGCCGGTGTCGTAGATGGCCACCACGGTCGGGTGGTTCAGCGAGGCGGCGGACTGCGCCTCGCGCCGGAACCTGGCCTGGAACGACGGGTCACGGGCGAGGTCCGGACGCAGCGTCTTGACCGCTACGTCGCGGCCGAGCCGCACGTCGTGACCACGCCTGACCTCGGCCATCCCGCCGTACCCGAGCACGTCGAGGAGCTCATAGCGACCGCCGAGACGCGGGTTGACCCCGTCAGCCATCGCCGCCCTTGTCCTTCCCGTGGTGCTTCCTCGGCGGGGGCGCAGGTGCCTGCACCGCCGCGGTGACTGTGACCGCCGCGCCGCGCCGCAGCGAGCCTGTCGGCGTCACGGCGATCACGGTACCTGTTGCGGTCCGGCGGTCCGTCGTGGTCACGGTGCGCGTCGTGGGGTGCAGTCCGAGGGCGGTGAGCGCGCGGGTGACCTCCGTGACCGGCTTGCCGACGTAGCTCGCCGAGACGACGCGAACAAGCGGCGGGGTGGTGACGGTGGCCGTGGGTCGTGGTGTTGTGGCCGTCGAGGCCGGGCCCGCGCAGGAGCGGATCAGCAGGAATCCGAGGAGTACGGCGACCGCGCCGACAGCGGCCAGGATGCGGCGGGTGGCTGCCTGACCCGGCGCGTTGGCCCGCCAGGCGGCGACCGACTCCTGCGGCGGAGCACCCTGCAGCATCACCGAGGGCATGACTGTTGTGGCGTCGGGGGCGAGCCCCGCGGCGTCGGGGGCGAGCGCTGCGGCGGCCACGGTGGGAGCCAGCGCGGCCCGCAATGCGAGGGCCCGCTCGGCGACGGCGGCGGTCGTGGGACGGCTCGCCGCGGCCTTGGCCATGCAGGCGAGCACGAGGAGCGTGACCTCGCGCGGCACGTGCGGGGGAAGCGGCGGCGGCACGTCGTACAAGTGAGCAGTGGCGACCGCGACGGGGTTGGTCGCCGTGAAGGGGCGGTGCCCCGCAAGGCACTCGTAGCCCACGACGCCGAGCGAGTAGACGTCGCTTGCTGTCGTGGCGGGCTCACCACGCGCGGCTTCGGGAGACAGGTAGTAGGCGGTGCCGAGGACGGTGCCGGTCTGGGTGCGCGTCGAGGTCGCCTCGACGGCGCGGGCGATGCCGAAGTCGGTCACCTTGACGCTGCCGTCAGGTCGCACCAGCAGATTGCCGGGCTTGATGTCCCGGTGCACCACGCCGGCGTCGTGCGCGGCCTGCAGCGCGACCGCGACCTGGGCGATGAGGTCGAGTGAGCGCTCGACGCTGAGCGCGCCGTCGCGCGCCAGGACTGCTGAAAGCGGCTCGCCGTCGACGAGCTCCATGACCAGGTAGGACACGCCGTCGGTCTCGGCGTAGTCGTGGACGCCCGCGATCCCGGGGTGGCTCAACGACGCCGTGTGCCTCGCCTCGTCGCGGAACCGGTCGACGAAGTCCGGGTCCGCGGCCAGGTCCTGGCTCAGCACCTTGACCGCGACGTCGCGGCCGAGCACCTCGTCGTGCGCACGCCAGACCTGGCCCATTCCGCCGTTCGCGATCAGCTCGTCGAGCCGGTAGCGGTTGTTGAGCAGGATCCCGCTGGTGATGGTCATCGCAGCATCGCCTCGAGCACGGCCCGGGCGATGGGCGCGGCCACCCTGCCGCCTGTGGCATCGGATCCCGCGGAGCCGCCGTCCTCCACGACGACCGCCACGGCGATGGTGGGCTTGTCGGCAGGGGCGAAGCAGGCGAACCACGCGTGCGGCGCGGCGCCGTCCCCGTGCTGCGCGGTGCCGGTCTTGCCGGCGACCGGGATTCCCGAGATCCGCGCGGCGGTGCCGGTGCCGCGCTCGACGACGCCGAGCATCATCGTGGTGAGGTCTGCGGCCACGGTCGGGCTGATGGCTTGGGAGAGCCGCTCGGGTTGAGCCGAGGACAGCTCGGACAGGTCGGGGCTGAGCACCTTCGAGACGAGGTAGGGCCGCATCAGCGATCCGTGGTTGGCCACGGCCGCCACGATCATCGCTGCCTGAAGCGGCGTCACCTGGACGTCGCGCTGCCCGATCGCGCTCTGCGCGGTCGCCGGCCGGTCGAGGTGGTCGGGGAACCGGCTCGCTGCGGCGGACAGCGGGACCCGGATGCCCTCGTTGAACCCGAAGAGCTCGGCTTGGTGGCGCAGCGCGTCCTGACCGAGGGACAGGCCGAGCGAGGCGAAGGCGGTGTTGCACGAGATGCGCAGGGCGTCGGCCAGGGACTGCTTGCCAGAC
>JAVEEJ010000298.1 GCA_030840515.1 Frankiaceae bacterium
CGTACTCGGTGCTCTCAGGCCTGCCGCCCTTTACCCCGGTGAGCGGGCCGTCGACCGCCCGAAGCACGTCGGCGATCGTGATGGACCACGCAGGTCGCGCTAGCCGGTAGCCACCCTCCACGCCGCGCTGCGACTGGACCAGACCGGCGCGCCGCAGCTCGCCCAGGATCGCCTCCAAGAACTTGCGCGGGAGGTTCTGCGCTGCCGCCAGGTGCTCGCCCGTGACCAGGCCGTCCTCCTCACCGCTGGCGAGCTCGAGCATGGCCCGAACCGCGTAGTCGCCCCTCGCCGTCACATGCACAGCCGTCATCGTGCCAGCCGGACCCAGCCAAGACTCGTCCGGACGAACCTGGCCAATGCGCCGCGGGCCACGCTCCGGCGGTGCCAGACTCCCCGGGTGAGCTATCGGGTGGGGATCGACGTCGTTGGCGTGCACGAGGTGCAGGCGTCCCTCGACGCGCATGGCCGGGCCTACCTCGAGCGCGTCTACACGCCGGCTGAGCAACGGGCGTGTGCGAGTACGGCGGGCGGCCACGACGCCGGGCGGCTGGCCCAGCGCTTCGCCGCGAAGGAGGCGGTCCGCAAGGTCATCCGGGCTGACCTGCCGTGGACGGACATCGAGGTCGACACCGCCACGCCTCCTGGCCTCAGGGTGCCTGACGCCGGCTGGTCCCTGTTCCTGTCGCTGACGCAGGCGAGTGGTCGTGCCGCCGCCGTCGTGGTCGGACAGCAGGCATCAGGGGGAGTCCGCGAATGAGCATGCCGGTGCAGGAGCAGGACATCGAGCAGACCGTGCGCGAGGTGCTCGCGGCGCATGGGCGGCTGCCCGTGTCGGCGGACCAGATCAGCGCCTCCGACGACCTCTATCGGGCGGGCCTCACGTCCCACGCCAGCGTGGGGCTGATGCTCGCACTCGAGGACGCCTTCGACATCGAGTTCCCGGACCGCATGCTGACCCGCAGCGTCTTCGAGAGCGTCAGCTCGATCGCCGCGGCTGTCTCCGAGCTGCTCGCCGCGTGAGCATCGCGGTGCTGCCCGGGATCGCCGAGGCAGCCAAGGTTGCAGCGGACCACGCGGCAGAGGTCGACAAGGACGCGCGCTTCCCGGTGGAGGCCGTACAAGTGCTGCGCGAGAGCGGAGCGCTGGCCGCACTCGTGCCGGTGAGCCTCGGCGGCGCAGGAGCTCCGTTCGAGTCGGTGGCGCGTTCCTGCTTCGAGCTGGGTCGGCACTGCGGCGCGACAGCGATGGTGTTCGCCATGCACCAGATCCAGGTCGCGACCCTGGTCCGGCACCACGAGGAGGGCGACTGGTTCGCCGGCTACCTGTCCCGGCTCGTGGACAGCCCCCGACTGATCGCCTCCGTCACCTCCGAGGTGGGAACCGGCGGCGACATGGGTCGCTCGATCGCGGCGTTGAGCCAGGCCGAAGGTGGGCTGTGCTTCGAGAAGAAGGCGCCGACGGTCAGCTACGCGGCGCACGCGGACGACTACCTCACGACGGTGCGTCGGGCCGCGGACGCCGAAGCGGGCGACCAGGTCGCGGTGCTGTCCTCGCGTGATCAGACGACCCTGGAGCCGTCCGGTACCTGGGACCCGCTGGGCATGCGCGGCACGTGCTCGCCCGGGTTCACCGTGCGCGCCACCGTGAGCCCCGACCAGGTGCTGGCTGCCCCGTTCGCGACCATCGCCTCCGAGTCGATGGTGCCGATCTCGCACATCGTCTGGTCGCACCTGTGGCTCGGCATCGCGACAGACGCGTTCGACCGGGCCCGCGCCTTCGTCAAGGCGCTCGCTGCGCAGAAGCCGGGCGAGCCGGTCCCCGCGGCGGCGCGGCTCTCCCACGTGCTCAGTGACCTCAGCCTGCTGCGCGGCGAGGTCGGCTCGGCGCTGCGCGACTTCGTCGAGATGTCCGAGGAGCCAGGACGTCCGCGGCTTTCCACGATGGCCGCGGCGCTGCGGTTCAACAGCCTCAAGCTCGCGGCATCCGAGCAGGCGCCCAAGGTCTGCCAGGGCGCACTCGGAGTGGCGGGCATCGTCGGCTTCAAGAACGACACGCCGTTCTCGGTGGGTCGCCACCTGCGCGACACCATGTCGGCTTGCCTGATGGTGGCGAACGAGCGGATCCACGAGACGAACGCCGGGCTGCTGCTCGTGGCCAAGGAGGTCTGATGGAGGGCCGTCACGCGGCCTTCCGCGCCGAGCTGGTCGAGGCTGGCCTGCTCGTGGAGACCGGCGTGCTCGGGGTGCACGGTTGGGGGGCGGCGTTCGACTCGACCCTGCAGGCGGTCGACGGCCTGGTCACCGCGGAGCTGGGCGGCGAGGGGGAGCGCATGGTGTTCTCTCCGGTCGTCCCGCGAATCCGGCTCGAGGAGACCGGCTACCTGCACTCCTTCCCGCACCTCGCGGGGTCGGTCTTCGCGTTCGAAGGCGCCGAAGCTCAGGCCCATGAGATGGCTGCGACCGCCGACGCGCGCGGCGACTGGGGCAAGCACCTGACCCAGACAGACCTCACCCTGGTGCCGGCTGCCTGCTATCCCGTCTACCCGGCGGTCGCGGCGCAGGGTCCGCTGCCGGCGGGCGGCCGGCTCATCGACGCCGGCCCGGGCTGGGTGTTCCGGCACGAGCCATCGGTGGACCCCGCTCGACTGCAGAGCTTCCGCACCAGGGAGCTGGTGCGCCTTGGGGAGCCCGCGGTGGTGGCGGCCTGGCGTGACGAGTGGTGCGAGCGGGCGGTGGAGTTGCTGCGTGGGCTGGGCCTCGATGCCGTCGCGGCCGATGCCGCGGACCCGTTCTTCGGCCGCGCCGGCCGGATGCTGGCCGCAAGCCAGCGCCAGCAGCGGCTCAAGTTCGAGGTCGTCTGCCCCGTCGCCTCAGCAGAACCCACCGCGGTCGCGTCGTTCAACTACCACCAGGAACACTTCACCGCGCTGCACGGACTCAGCTGCGCTGACGGCTCTCCCGCTCATACGGCCTGCCTCGGCTTCGGGCTGGAGCGGATCGTCCTCGCGTTGCTTGCCGCGCACGGGCTCGACGTTGCTGCGT
>JAVEEJ010000311.1 GCA_030840515.1 Frankiaceae bacterium
GTTGTCGGACCCTCCTCCTAGCGTCACTCCCAGGACCGGTGCCAGGCCGGTCAGAGGAGGTTGACGTGCTGGTCGACTGCGACACGTGCACGGTCCGCGGCGATGGCTGCGCCGACTGCGTGGTCACCGTGCTGCTCGGCATGCCCGCTGTGCTCGAGCTCGACGACGACGAGCGGCGGGCTCTCGACGCGCTCGCCGACTCCGGGCTGGTGCCGCCGCTGCGGCTGCGCCCCGACGAACGGGCGACCGGCTGACCCGCGCGTCACTTGTGGCCACCCGGCACTGCCCCTGAGGATGGGCACCAAGATCCGCGCCGGTGGGCGCGGGCCGGGAGGAGGAGCCGTGCGCCAGCTGCGCGTCGTCGGGGTCAGCACCGACGGCAAGCACCTGAGCCTCGCGCCCTCGTTGCGTGCCGAGCCCACCCACAAGGTCGCCATCGACGACACGCTGCGCGCGGCCCTGCGCGGGGACGTCGTCGGGCCGGGGGCGCCGGTGGAGAGCGCGCTCAGCCCCCGAGAGATCCAGGCCAGGCTCCGCGCCGGTGAGACACCGGAGGCGCTGGCCAAGGCCGCCGGCGTACCCGTCTCCCGCATCCAGCGCTACTCAGGCCCGGTCGAGTCCGAGCGCGCCCGGGTGGTGGACCAGGCCCGCAGCACGCGCATGACCCGGGCCCGCAACGGCCTGTCGGCCGTCCCGCTCGGGCTCGCCGTCGACGCCGCGCTCGCGACTACCGCCGGGGTGCGCTTCGACACCATCGACTGGACCGCTCGCCGACGCGGCGACGGCGGGTGGGTGGTCACCCTGACCTGGGCCGGGCGTGGCGGCACTCGTCACGCCGACTGGCTGTGGGTCTCGTCGGCGAAGACGCTGACCCCGCTCGACAGCGCGGCCAGCCGGATGGGGCACGTCGCCCCCTTGGAGGGAGCGCCGCCGCCGCCACGCCGCCGCTCGGTCTCCGCCAAGAAGGCCCCGGCCAAGAAGGCCCCCGCGAGAAGGGCGACCGCGAAGAAAGCAACGAAGAAGGCGACCGCGAAGAAGACGATTGCGAAGAAGGCAGCAAAGAAGCCCGCGAAGAAGGCCGCGCCGGCCCGACGGTGATCGCTCTCCCGCCGCGCTTCGCGCTCGCCCTGGCCGCACTCGCCGTGGCGCTCACCGGCTGCAGCCACAGTGGATCCAACGGCCAGAACCCGACCCCCGACGGCGTGCTGGCCGTCGAGCGCGCGATCCCGCCACTGGAGAACGCGCGCACCGCGGTCGGCGGAGTGCTCGACGGGCTGCTGTCCGCCGCCGAGGCTGTGGACGCACGCGACGAGGTGGGGGCCCGGGGGGACCGCTCCGGCATGCGCGCCCTGGTCAGCGCGCACCCGTTCAGCGTCGCCCAGCTCGACGCCGCAGCTGTCGCAGCTCCGCACGGCGCGCAGAGCTACACCGAAGCGGTCCGGGTGCTGACCGGCGCGGCCGCCACCGCGCGCCTTCCCGGCCCGCAGCAGGCGGCGCTCACCCGAGTCGTCGGGGCCGCGCGTGCAGAGGCTGCCGCCGACACCGAGCTCGCCCGGATCGCGAGCTACTTCTGGCCCCGCTACCGCCGGCTCGCCAACCTGCAGGCCAAGTGGCTCGAGCGGGCGCGCGGCGGCTGGTATCGCAACACCAAGGAGAGCGCCGACGCGTACGCCGTTCTCACGTCACAGGCCAGGCCCCCCGTGCAGACGGCACGCGCCCAGCTCGAAGTCGCCGCGACAGCACGCCAGCGAGCCACCGAGGCTTACGCCGCGGCGGTGACGGCCTTCAGGCAGGTGCCTTCCACGCCCACGGGATGACGCCGCGCGACCTACGATGACGCCCATGTCGGTCCCAGCGGGCGCTCCCGCCCCCCGCTGGCTGGTCGGAGCAGTCGCCGTACTCGTCGCCTCCAATGTCGCCGTCGCCGGTGGCGTCGTCGTCGACCGCACCGAGAGCCGCCTGGCGCCGAGGCAAGGGCCGGTAGCCGGTGCTCACGTTGCCGCCCGCGCCGCGATCGGCGCCGACACGCAGGAGGTCCAGCGCGCCGTCATCGCGCTGCTCGGCCGCCGGGCGACCGCGGTGCGCCGGCACGACATCACCAGCTTCATGGCCACCGTCGACCCGCTGGCGCCCCAGGCGTTCAAGGCCGCCCAGCGCTCATCGGCCCTAGCGCTGCGCGTCGTGCCGTTGAGCAGCTGGACCTACGAGCTCGATCCTGACAAGGCGCACGACCTGCCCGCGGACCGGGTGCCGCGCTATGGCGGAGCGGCCACCTGGTCGCCGGATGTGCTCCTGAGCTATCAGATCGCGGGGTTCGACCCGCAGCCGACGGTGGACGAGATCTACCCGACCTTCGTCCAGCGGTCGGGCCAGTGGTACCTCGGCGCCGTCGACGACCTGGTCTCCTCGGGGCTGACCACGCAGAAGGGTCCCTGGGACTTCGGTCCATTGCTCGTCACCCGCACTCGCTCCAGCATCGTCTTCGGGCACAAGGGGTCGACCGCGCTGGCTCGGCTGGTGGGCGGCGAGATCGACCGCGCGGTGCCACGGGTCGACGCGGTGTGGAGGCGGCCGTGGGCGCACAAGGCCGTGGTGATCCTGCCCGCGACGCAGCAGGAGCTCGAGACGCTCATCGACGAGCCCAACCTCGACCAGATCGCAGCGGTCGCGACGGCCGAGTCCGCAGCCCGCGCGGACGGAACCCAGCAGGCGCCCGTAGGTGACCGCGTGATGGTCAACCCGAAGAACTTCCGCGAGCTCGGCCCCCTCGGTCGCCGAGTCGTGCTCACCCACGAGCTGACCCACATCGCGACCCGCAGCTCCACGGCCGGCGGAGTGCCGAGCTGGCTGGTCGAAGGATTCGCCGACTACGTCGGCTATCTCGGCGCCGGCGTCCCGGTCAAGGTGGCTGCCTCCGAGCTCGCCGACGACCTCGACAACGGCACGAAGCTCAAGGGCCTGCCGACCGACGACGACTTCGAGGCCACCAACCCCGACCTCGCGCAGGCCTACGAAGGCGCCTGGCTGGCCAACCGGCTGATCGCCGAGCGGGTGGGCCCCACCGGGCTCGCCGCGCTCTACGCCGCGGTCGGTCGTGAGGCGTCCCAGGGTGCCGATGTCGACGAGGTGGTCTCGGCCGCCCTGGAGGCGACCGTGAAGCTGACGCTGCCCGAGTTCACCGCCGCGTGGCGCAGCTACGTCCGGCGCCAGCTGCGATGAGCTCCCCGAGGATGGTGGCTCTGGTCAGCGGCCTGCTGCTCAGCGCGGCGCTGGGCGTCGTACTCGCCGCCACCACTCCCTGGCGCCCGTTGGGGGATGCGAGTACGCCGACTCCGGTGGACTGGCAACGCGACTTCAGCGCCGCCGAGCACGCCCGCGAACAGGCCTTCCACTCGGCGGTGCGACCTCCCGCATACCTGGGGCTGGCGCTCGCGTTGCTCGCGGTGGCGATGCTCGGCTTCACCCCGTGGGGCGCGCGCCTCGTGGACCGGATCTCGCGGCCGCTCGGCGGGTGGTGGGGCTGGCGCGTGCTGCTCGCGGTGCTGGTCTTCGCGCTGGTCCAGCGACTGGTCACGCTCCCCACCTCGATCCGCGCGGAGCAGGTGCTGCGCGACTACGGCCTGTCGACCCAGTCGTGGGGGACCTGGGCAGCCGACATGGGCAAGGGCATGGGCGTGTCCGTCGTCATCACCTCGCTCGGGTTGCTGCCGCTGGTCTGGGTGGCGCGGCGACTGCCGGATTGGTGGTGGGCACCAGCGGCCGTGGGCTCCGCGCTCCTCGTGCTGGTGGTGTCGTTCGGCTACCCCGTGGTGATCGAGCCGCTGTTCAACAAGTTCACGCCACTCCCTGCGGGGGAGCTGCGCACCTCGCTGCTCGATCTCGCGGCACAGGACCACGTGAAGGTCGACCAGGTGCTGGTCGCCGATGCGTCCCGGAGGACGAACTCGCTCAACGCCTACGTGTCGGGGTTCGGAGCCACCAAGCGGATCGTCGTCTACGACACCCTGCTGACCCAGGCAACGCCGCAGGAGGTGCGACTGGTCGTCGCGCACGAGCTCGGGCACGCGAAGCGCAAGGACGTGCTGCACGGCACGCTGATCGGCGCGCTGGCCGGAGCTGCGGGCCTGTGCCTGCTGGGTGCGGTGCTCGGCCGGCGGATGGGCGACCCGCGCACGGTGCCGCTGCTGTTGGCGATCATCGCCTTCGCCGGGTTCGCGATCAGCCCGCTCATGCAGCTCGTGTCGCGACACGTCGAGGCGCGCGCCGACGTGCACTCTCTCGACCTGACGCATGACCCGACGACGTTCATCGCCTCCGAGCGGCGGCTCGCGATGACCAACCTCAGCGACCTCGACCCCAACCCGCTGATCTACGCGCTGTTCGCCAGCCACCCCACCGGGCCGCAGCGCATCGCGACCGCGCGCGACTGGGCGCTCGCGCATCATGTCCCCGCTCCGTGACGCGGACCCTGGTCGTCACCAACGACTTCCCCCCGCGGCCCGGCGGAATCCAGGCCTTCGTGCAGGCGCTCGTGGAGCGACTGCCCCCCGCGGACGTCCTCGTCTACACGTCGAGCTGGAGTGGTGACAGCGAGTACGACGCGCGCCAGCCTTTCGAGGTGCGCCGGGCACGCACGTCGATGCTGCTGCCGACCCCGGGTGTGGCGCGTGCGCTGGCTCGCGTCGTGCAGGACGAGGACATCAGCTCCGTCTGGTTCGGCGCAGCGGCCCCGCTGGGTCTGCTCGCGCCGCGACTCCGCGAGGCGGGGGCGCGCCGCCTGGTCGCGACGACTCACGGCCACGAGGCGGGATGGGCCGCCCTGCCGGGCGCCCGGTCCCTGTTGCGGCGGATCGCGAGGCACGTCGATGTGATGACCTACCTCGGTGACTACACGTGCGCTCGGCTGGCGCGCGCCGTCGGCCCACACACACGGCTCGAACGGCTCGCGCCCGGGGTGGACGCGGCCGTGTTCCGTCCGGATCCCGACGGCCGGCGAGCAGTCCGAGAGCGCGTCGGGCTGAGCGGGCGACCGATCATCGTCTGCGTCAGCCGACTGGTGGCGCGCAAGGGGCAGGACGTGCTGATCAGCGCGTTGCCCTCGATCCGCGAGCAGGTGCCCGACGCAGCACTCCTGGTCGTGGGCGAGGGCCCCTACCGCCGGCAGCTCGAGCGGCTCGCCGCCGAGCGCGGGGTCGAGGGGGACGTGGTCTTCACCGGATCCCTGCCCTGGGCCGAGCTGCCGGACTACTTCGCGGCAGGCGACGTCTTCGCGATGCCGTGCCGGACCCGGCGTCGTGGCCTCGACGTCGAGGGGCTCGGCATCGTCTACCTGGAGGCGTCCGCGACCGGCCTTCCCGTCGTCGCCGGCGACAGCGGGGGAGCGCCCGACGCCGTGCTGGAGGGCGTGACCGGAACAGTGGTCGACGGTCGCTCGGTGGAGGCGGTGCGGGATTCCGTCGTCGGCTATCTGACCGATCCGGATCGCGCTCGGGCCGCGGGAGCAGCAGGCCGTGAGTGGGTGCAGCGGGAGTGGACCTGGGAGGGTTCCGCGGCCCGGCTCACGGAGCTGCTTCGGCCCTGACGTCGGAGGTTGTGCGGTCGGCGCGAGCCCACACTCTGCGCAGCACGACGAACGCGATGATTGCGTAGGCCCAGCCCATGAGGATGTCGAAGGCGAAGTGCTCGCCGCCGTAGATGAGCACGAACGCCATGGCGGGCGGGTAGGCCGCGAGCAGGGCACGCACAGGTCGGCGTACTCGATTCCAGAAGAACAACGCAAGCAGCATCGGCAGGGCGGCGTGCAGGCTCGGCAGGGCAGCCACCGGGTTGGACAGCGCGTTTCCCTGGCCGGGGAGGACCGGGCCGTGGGACTGCAGGGCGGCGGCGTGCAGGGTGGCTCCGACCGTGCGGACCACCTCCGGCGTGCGATGGGTGTAGCTCGCGAGCCAAGGGGGCGCTGCGGGGTAGATGAAGTAGGTCGCGAAGGCCGCGAGTACGACGCACAACACGAGGTTGCGGTAGCGGCGGAAGGTGCGCTCGTTCGTCAGCCACAGCACGGCCAGGGTGACCAGAGTGACGACGAAGTGGCTCAGGTAGACCGTGGAGACGATGTGGTCGTACCAGCTCGGCGTGCCTCTCCACAGCTGGTCCTGCAGGACGTTGCTGAGCGTGCTGCCGCCGCTGAGCAGCTTGTCGATGGCGAGCTGCGGGTCGTAGTGCACCACGGTGTTGACGTTGTCGGCGCGGCCTCGGAGGTAGTCGTAGGAGGCGAGGATCACCAGCAGGGGCACCCAGTCGCGGACCACTCCGCGGAGCCAGTGCCGCGGGCGCCGAAGGGTGGGGACGAGCAGGCCGAGCATGATGGCGACGAACATCTTGATGGTCTTGAGCGGCGCGCCGTAGCGGGCGGTGTAGGCGAGCAGCGCCGCGGAGTAGACGACGCCCGCGCCCACCTCGAGCCAGGGGAACCGCCAACGCCTGCCGTCAAACGTCGCCGCGACCGCGTCGTCGTGATCGACGGTCTCGGCGTCCATAGCGGCCGATTCTCACGTACGCAGCTGCGGCGGCCTGCAGTGGCTGTGGTTCAGAGGGCTTGACGCACCAAGTCGACGAAGCCGTAGCCGAGCGCGGCGAGCACGCCGAGCAGCGCAGCCGCCATCAGCGTCCGCTCCAGGCCGGCGATGAAGCGTGGGTTCATACCCTGACGAGGGCCGGTGCGCTGTCCCGACGAGGCTGCGGGAGCTCCTTCGGGAACAGGCTGACGGCGAGCGCCTGCTCAAGGGAGATGACGCCCTGCTCCACCAGGTGGCTGAGCGACATCTCCAGCGTCTGCATGCCTTCTGCCTGACCGGTGACGAGCTGGTTGCGGAGCTGGTTGGTCTTGCCCTCGCGGACCAGGTTGCGGACAGCGGAGTTCGCCACCAGCACCTCGTAGGCGGCTTGCAGGCCGCCGCCGACCTTGGGGATCAGGCGCTGGTAGCAGATGCCCGAGAGCGTGTTGGCGAGCTGCACCCGGATCTGACCTTGCTGGTCGGCGGGGAAGACGTCGACGATCCGGTCGAGAGACTGCGCGACGTCGTTGGTGTGCAGTGTCGCGAAGACGAGGTGTCCCGTCTCGGCGATGGTGAGGGCGAACCGGATGGACTCCAGGTCACGCATCTCGCCGACGAGCAGGACGTCGGGGTCCTCGCGGAGGGCCGATCGCAGGGCGTCGCTGAAGCTCGCGGTGTCGTCACCGACCTCGCGCTGGTCGACGGCCGACATCTTGTGATCGTGGACGTACTCGATCGGGTCCTCGATCGTGACGATGTGCACGCGCCGGTTGTGGTTGATCCAGTCGATGAGGCTGGCGAGGGTGGTGCTCTTGCCACCGCCCGTCGGACCGGTGACCAGGATCAGCCCGCGCTGGAGCTGTGCCCACTGCTGGACAGCGGGCGGAAGGCCAAGCCAGTCGAACGACGGAATGGTGTGGGGGACCATGCGGAGCGCGAGCGCGACCGTGCCGCGCTGCCGGTAGGCGTTGCCACGCACCCGGGCCTGGTCCTGCCAGGTGAAGGAGAAGTCGAGCTCACGCTTGTCGCCGAGCGGCTCACGCCCGTTGTGCTTGAGCAGGCCGTCGAGCATGCTCGCCGTGTCTGCGCCGGACATGACTGCTTCGTCCGCGGCCACGAGCTCCCCGTCGACGCGCATCAGCGGGGGAGCGCCGGCGGTGAGGATCAGGTCGGTCGCCCCTGAGTCCCACATCTTCAGCAGCAGGCGGTCGACGTGGGACAGCACGTTGAGCTTCATGGTCATTCCGGCAGTGTGCGCTGTTTGTGCCGCAGGGAACAGGCTCTCCGGCAAAAAGCATCCGAACGGCTGATAGGCGAATGGCCGTCTAGCCTGGGGCGGTGCCGCCTCAAACCCGTATGCAGCGTGGGCCAACCCTGCCCTACCAGCTGCTGGCCGGGGTCGTTCCCTGCCCTGCAGGGTGGATGGTCGCGAGCGGAAAGCTGATCGGCGTGCAGGTCTTTCCGGAGGAACCTGAGGTCGTCGCCACCTTCCGCGAGGTGCTGGACCACATCCCCGAGTACCTCGTCGTGACGGTGACGCTGCCCATCGGGCTGCCGTCAGCGCCCCGCAAGGGAGGCCGCAAGGCCGACACCGACGCCCGCGCGATCCTCGGGTTCCCGCACGCCGGTGCGATCAGCTCGACGCCGACGAGAGCCTCGCTCGCTTGCGCTCGGTATGAGGAGGCGCGCAAGGCCAACGGCGGTCTTCTCGACGTGGTCACGTGGCAGCAGTTCAAGCGGATCCGCGAGCTCGATTCCGAGATGCAGCCCTACCTGCAACGGAAGGTCTATGAGGTCCGGCCTGAGCTGTCGTTCCTGCAGCTCAACGACGACGTCGCGATGAAGCACACGAAGGACTCGAAAGCCGGCCAGGCCGAGCGCCAGGAGCTCTTGCGGCGGAGGATGCCTGGCTCGGAGCGCATCCTCGACTACGAGGGCCTTCCGGTCGCCGTGCGGCTTGCGCACCGGACGGACGCATGCGGTGCGCTATGGACCGCGCGCCGCGTGGTTGCGAAGGCGATCTCCCGTGTACCGGAGGACCCGGAGTGGGACGAGAACGGCTTGCGCATGCAGATCGTCCGCTGAACGCAGAAGGGCCCGGTGACCGCAGCCACCGGGCCCTTCCACGATCGGGCTAGCAGGCGCTGATGCGGCCTGTGGTGGCGCTGTAGCTTGCAGTGGCGGTAGCGGACATGCTCGACGTGTCGGTGAGGAAACCGCTCGCGTCAATGGTGGCTGGGTAGGCGCCGGTCTTGGCCTTGTAGGCCTCGGCGGCCGTGGCGACCGTCTTCTTGTTGGCCGAGCACGCGGCGGTGTCTGCGTCAGACTTGGAGTTCCCCACGGCGAAGATGACGATGCCGGCGAGGATGCCGAGGATCGCAATCACGATGAGGAGCTCGATGAGGGTGAAGCCAGACTGACGGCTGTCGCCGAGCCGCTTGCTGAGGCGCTGGTACATGGACTTGCTCCTTCGTATTGAGCCGGCTCGGTTGCCGTCAGGTCGATTGTGTGGATTCACTCGTTCAGTGCCCATCCGGTCTTTGGGTAGGAGTGCTAGCCGTTCGGGTCGGCAAGTCCACCTAACGGACTAGTCCCTAGGCCGTTCGCCAGCTGTAGACCTTGACCGTGTACGGCGAGAAGTTGCTGATGGTTGCGACCGCCGTGTTGGTTGCCGGGTTCGCCCCGCTGCTGTCCGTCGTGACGATCTTGACTGTCCTGAACGGCGGCGGCGGGTCGGTGACGGTCCCAAGAGCGGACACGAGGATGCCGCCTGAGCCGGACGCGCTCGCCTTGAGGTCCACGGTGTAGGCGACGATGCCTCCGCGAACCGCAGCCACGGTGTTGTTCGTGGAGAACACGGCAATGCTCGCCGTCGGAGCAAACAGCTTGGCGTTGAGCTCCAGCGTTGAGTTGTTGCTGCCCCCGGTGATGAGGCCCGCTCCCGTTGCCAGGTTCGTGTAGCCGGATCCCCCCATTCCGGCGTAGGCACCGACGAGGTTGAGCGGCACCGGATTGCCGTTTGCGGGTGGGGTGAAGAGGGTGACGGTGCCCTTCTTGAAGTCGAGTGTGGAGTTTCCGCCGAAGACCCAGGTAGCGCCGTTTGTATACACGTAGGGCTGGATCGAGCTCTTCAGGAGGAGGAAGGCCGCGTTGGTGCTCGACATCGCCGCGGCGTCGGTCATGGACGCGCAGTCGTTGCTCGGAACCGGGACGTCGGTCGAGACGGTGCGTGCACCGGCGGTGATCTGGTCGTCCCCGTCGATCTGCCACGTCCCGATGTTCTCGAAGTAGTAGAGGCCGCTGACGAAGTAGTTCGTCGCCGATATCACGGGGGCGGCGTTGAGGTACTTCCCGGGATAGAAGACGTGGCAGTGCTTGCCGGCGGTGACGATGTCAACACCGCTGAGGAGGGTGCTCGACAGCACGGCCGTTGGCGCGTTTGGGACGATCGCGGTGCCTTGGGCCTGAGCGACCGTCTGTTCGGTGCAGACCTTGAGCTGACCCGTGTCGATGGTGACCTGCGTCAGAGCGGACAGATCAGTCGCGCAGTTGGCCCGGCTGACAGGAGATACGAAGTCGCCGCCGGTCAGATCAATGGGCTTGGCGACGTCGGAGTTGGTGAGCTTCCCCGCCACGTACATCGAGCCGTCGAAGCCGACCGAAGTTCCCACACCGTTGCTCGTGTTGACCGATGAGGCGTTCGGGCTGGTGACCACCATGGCGTAGTTGGTGGTCGCACCGTCTCCACTGTTGGCGGCCCGGCCGGCCAGCGTGTTGCAGGTGTAGCTGACCGACTGCCCGTTGAGGCTGAACGTGCCGGAAGAGGCTCCCGCACCGGCGGAAATGCACTTTGCGGGCGCGCCCGTGGTGATGTCGTCGACCAGGTCCTGGAAGCCGCGCTCCACCCCGCCGTCGAGGGCGTACTGAAGCTGCGTTCGCGTCTTGATCTGGGCCCCTGAGCCGGCCACGTCAGCGGCCTTCGTCAGGGCGGCGTCCGCGAAGATGCCGACCACCACGATGAAGAGCAGGGCGATGACGAGTGACACTCCGGCGTCCTCGTCCCGCAGTCGCGAGAGCATGTGTCGCCTCATCTTGCACGCCCTCCCAGGCAGCCCGTGAAGACATAGTCGCTGCCGGTGTCATAGGTGGTGGTTGACGATCCGTAGCGCTTGAGCGTGACCGTCATCGACGTTGCGCTGCACCCTGTGAGGGACGCAGGCGACGCTGAGAAGTCCGTAATTGCCGGCATGTTCTGCACGAGGACGGTCTGCTGCGGAGTGGCACTGCCCGCGCAGTACCAGCGTTCGAGCTGCCAGCGCGCGGCTCCGCCTACGGGACTGGAGGTGGTGTCGGAGACGACGCGGTAGGCAGCGACGTAGGTGGTGCCGCCTGGCGCCGGACTGGGGCTCACGGCGCTCGCCGTCCACTCTTTCCAGCTCAGCGTCAGCTTGTTGCTGGCGTTGTCGCAGCTGGTGCCCGTGCTGCCGTTCCCGACGACCGCGGTCACGCTGCCCGTGCTCCCGAGGTCACGGTTCAGGTAGCTCGCCGCAACGTCCGTCTTCCCCGAGTGGTCGTCGCGCTCCATGGAGGATCGCCCGATCTGGAAATAGACGATCATCGCCGTCGTGATCGCGCCGATGACGATGGTCAAGATCGAGATCGAGATGAGCAGCTCGACCAGGGTGAAGCCGTCGTCGTCCTGGGCGCGTCTCATGGTCGCCTCACCACGTAAACCGTCTGGTCGTAGCCATCGCCCGTGACGCGAACCGGGATGCTCACCAGGGTCGGGCAGGCCACTCCGGAAACGGCCACCGTCCCCGGTCCGTAGGTGGCGCTGAAGCCCGTGGGCAAGGTCAAGGTGGTGATCGATGTCGGGCTCCCGGCGGCGCACACTGTCGCCGGTGTTCCGAGGCCACCCGCTGCGGCCGTCAAGGGTGCGGCCTTCACGTACTCCGTCGCAGACACCATCACGTCGTGCTCACGGGTTTGGCTGCGATTGCTCTGAGTCGTTGTTGCCATCGTGCCCAGGGCAGCCATCAGCCCGGTGACCCCGATACCCAACACGGTGACGGCGGCCAGCACTTCGATGAGGGTGTCACCGCGCTGGTCACGGGTCATTGGACGCTCGCGGAATGGACCATGCCGTACATCGCGGAGACGAGCGCGATGGCGACGAAACCCACGATGACGCCCATCATCACGATCACGGTGGGCTCGAACAGGCTCGTGAAGCGCTTCACCTTGTGATCCAGCTCGCGGTCGAAGTAGATCGAGGCGTTGCGCAGCTGGAGGTCCAGCGAGCCGGTGGATTCGCCGACGCGGAACATCTGTCGCGCCGCCGCCGGGAAGAGCCCCGTCGCGGCTAGTGGCGCAGCGAGACCTTCGCCGCGCATCATGGCCAGCCGTACTTCGGTGATGGCCTTCCGATAGACGCTGTTGCTGGTCGCCTCGGCGGTCACAGCCATCGCCTCGGGCAGGGGGACCCCGGCCGTCATCATCGAGCTGAGGATGCGGCAGAAGCGCTCCAACACCGAGTGCCGCACCAGGTCTCCGACGACGGGCAGCCGGAGCAGTATCCGGTCGCGCAGCACGCGTCCCTTGGTCGCCTGGCTCATCCAGATGAGGACGACGGCGAAGAGCCCGAGCAGTCCGAGCCAGACAAACCAGTAATTGGACGCCAGGTTGGAGGCGCCGATGAGCATGCGGGTCGGAAGCGGGAGCTTCGCGTGGAGGTCGGCGAAGAACTTGGTGAACTTCGGGAGCACGACAACCATCAAGATCGTGACGACGACGATGGCGACTACAGCGATGACGGCCGGGTAGGTCAGGGCCTGGGTCACCCTCCGTCGGGCGTCGAGGTCGCGCTCGATGTACTCCGCCAGCTGATCGAGGACGACGTCCAGGTTGCCCGTGAGCTCGGCCGATCGAAGGATTCCGATGTAGTACTCGGGAAACGCCTGGTTGTGCTGCGCCGCGGCGCTGGCGAAGGTCGCACCGCCCTGAAGCGACGCGATCATGTCGGCCAGGATGATCTTGAAGGTCTTGTTGCCCGCCTCCTCCTCCACCGTCTGCAGGGCGTCGACGAGCGGGATCCCGGCGCGCAGGAACACGGCCATCTGCCGGCTGAAGTGCATGAGGTCCTTGCGGGGGACCTTCCGGGGCGTGATCTCGAGCTTCATCAACCGCTGGAGCGCGCTCGACCCTGGAGGTGGTGCCTGGGCGGCCGGTGCGGGCTCGATGACGGTGGTCACGGGGACTCCTAGAGGGCGTAGATCGATCGGACGATCTCGTGGATCGTGGTGACGTCGTTCTCGACGAGGTGGAGGGCCTCGTCCTGCAGCGTGCGCATGCCTTGCGACACAGCCATCCGCTTCAGCTCCTCCTGAGTGGCCCATCCCACGACAAGGCGCTTGATCTCAGGAGTGATGCGAAGCAACTCGTAGACGCCGATCCGCTCGGAGTAGCCGGTACCGGCGCACAGGTTGCATCCCTCGCCGGCGTACCACGCGCGCTTGGGTCGACCCCCGGCCTCGGCGTAGAAGGCCAGGTCCTCCGGCGAGGGGGTGACCTTCGCCTTGCAGTAGGTGCACGTGCGGCGCACGAGTCGCTGTCCCACCACGGCCAGCACGGAAGAGGCGATGAGGAACGACTCGATGCCCATGTCCAGGAAGCGGTGCAGCGCCGCGACCGCGTCGGTCGCGTGCAGTGACGAGAGCACGAAGTGGCCTGTCAGGGCCGACTGCACAGCGATCCGTGCGGTGTCCACATCGCGGGACTCGCCGACGAGGATGACGTCCGGGTCCTGGCGCAGGATGGACTTCAGGCCGGTAGCGAACGTCAGCCCGGCCTGCTCGTTGGTCTGGATCTGGTTGATGCTCGGGAAGACGTACTCGACCGGGTCTTCGATGGTCATGATGTTGCGGTGCGTCTCGTTGAGCTCGCTCAGCGCGGCATACAGCGTGGTGGTCTTGCCCGAGCCCGTCGGCCCGGCGCAGATCACCATCCCGAACGGCGCGCGAATCAGCTTCGACAGCGTCTCGTGCGTGTCCTTCGGCATGCCGAGCTCGCCGAGCTTGAACAGCGGCTTGCTCTTGTCGAGGATCCGCATCACGGTCTTCTCGCCCCAGTGCGTGCCGACGGTGGCGACGCGTACGTCGACCTGGCGGCCGTCGACCTCCATGGCGAGCTGGCCGTCCTGTGGGCGGCGGCGCTCGACGATGTTCATGCCCGCCATGATCTTGATGCGGCTGACGAGTGCCGGCGCCATCTCAGCCGGGAGGCTAAGTACGTCGTGAAGCGCACCGTCGATGCGGAACCGGATCCGCAGCTGGGCGTCTTGCGGCTCGATGTGCACGTCTGAGGCACGGTCGCGCAGCGCCTGCGTCAGGATCTTGCTGACGACCTGGACCACAGGTGCGTCATCCGTGAGGGATGCGGCCACATTCGCGGTCGCGACCTTGGCCCGCCCGGCGTCCGCCCTCTGGAAGGCGACGACGTGCTGGTCGACGTCGTGCAGCGCCCGATAGCTGGTGTCGAGCGCGCGCTGCACCTCGGTGCGCGTGGAGACGGCGAGGTCGATCGGCTGCCCGATGGTGTTGGCGAGCTCCTGCCCGAGGGCCACGCTGGGCTCAGAGGTGACGACCCGGATCGTGCCGTCGCTGAGTCGGCTGACGGCGATCGCCGACAAGCCGCGTGCCACCGACTCGCTGAGCAGCGGTACGACGGCGGGGTCCGGCACCTCGCTGCGTAGGTCGGCCAGACCGAAGCCGAGCTGCTCGGCCAGGGCCTCCGCCAACTCGCGTTCGGTGAGGATCCCGAGGTGAGTGAGCAGCTCTCCGAGCTTGCGGCCGTCCGCGGACTGCTGGAGCAGCGCCTCGGAGAGTGCGCCCCGCGTGAGCGAGCTGCGCGCGACGAGGAGCTCGCCGAGGGGGGTTGCGCCGCTGCTCTGGCGCTCTAGGGGAGCAGCCTGCATCGGAACCTCTGCCGCAGCGCTGGCGGCACGTCGTACTCGCATCAGCTGCCCCGGTTCAGTAGTGCGAGCACAACCAGCGCACCGACCGCGGCGAGGGACAGCGTGACGAGCAGAACATTCGTCGTCACGGTGCCACGCGAGGATCGCGCCACGGCACGCCTTCGCCTGGACATGACCACACAGTGGCCGTTGTGGGGCTATCCGGGCATCGGACGTCGGGGTCAGAATCCGCGACGGGTGGGGGATTGACAGGCTTCCCCTGCTGGGTCTAGCCCGGGGCGTCGGGACCGCGCGAGAGGTCCGGGTTGTCCTTGTTGTGCGACTTGACCAGCCCTTGGCGCACCGCGGTCATGATCGCCTGCGCCCGGTTGCCGGCGCCGAGCTTCTCGTAGACCTTGGAGATGTGCGTCTTGGCGGTGGACTCGCTGATGAAGAGCCGTCGCGCGATGCCAGAGACCGCCAACCCCTCGGCCAACAGCTGTAGCACCTCGTTCTCGCGCGGCGACAGCTGAGGTCCGGTCGGCGCGAGCCGGCGTCGCATCGCGTCCGCGAGATCTGCTGCGCTGAACGCGAGCGGGGACGCAGCCGCGTGACGGGCCGCCGCGATGACCTCATCAGCCGCGGCGTCCTTGGGGACGAAAGCAGACGCGCCGGCCTCCAGCGCACCGAACAGGTGCTCATCACCGGCGTACATGGTGAGCACGACCAAGCCGATGGTCGAGCTGTTGTTGCGCAGCGTGCGCACGAGGTCGAGGCCCGTCCCGTCAGGGAGGCGCAGGTCAACGATGGCGACATCGGGGGTTGTCTCGGCGACCAGCTTCTCGCCGGCGGCGATGCTGCCCGCCTCACCGCGCACTTCGAACTCCGGCTCCATCTCGAACGCGCGCCGAAGCCCTTGGCGGATCAGGTCATGGTCATCGATGAGCACGACAGCGATCGGCACAAGAGCTCCTCCCAGTGAGCATGACCGCGAGGCTACCCCGCGCCGACCGTGACCTGCAGGCACGACCCGCCTCCGACGCGCTCGCTCACCTCGAGCTTGGCGCGCAACCTGGCGACCCGTTCCTCGACCGCCGCGTGACCGGGGAGGTCGTCCCGACGACGAGTCGGGCGCTCCGCGCCGTCGTGCTCGACCTTGAGTCGAGCGAGGGGCGGCTCGACCTCGAGCTCGACCCAGAGGTTCTTGGCCCCCACATTGCGCCGCACGTCGCCGACAGCCTCCTGCGCGATGCGCAGCAGCTCGGCCTCGGTCTCCGCCGGCAGGCGCGTCAC
>JAVEEJ010000015.1 GCA_030840515.1 Frankiaceae bacterium
GACCGCCTGCTGGCCCTGCTCCGCGTCGAGGTCGAGGGCCTTCCGGAGCAGCGCGGTGCCGTCGAGCTGTTCTTCGCCTACTGGGTCTCGCTGGGGCGGCAGGCGGCCTTCCGCGAGCGGATCTCGCGCGCGCTTGAGTCCTACCGGGAGGTGTTCGTCCCCGTGTGCGCCGACGTGGTGACCGAGCTGGACATGCCCGTCTCCGCGCAGGCGCTCGCTACCTACGTGGTGTCGTTGATCGAGGGCGCCGCTGTGCAGGTGGTCCGCGACTTGTCGACGTTCGACACCGAGGCGTTCCTCGCCGTACTCGCCCACCACCTGTCAGGGCAGCGGGCCGAGCACGCGCTCCACTGACTGCAGCGCCTCCGAGGGCTGGCGATTGAGGATGATCTTCGCGCCGGGCGCCTTCTCGTGGACGAGGTTGAGCACGCGCTCGAACCAGACGGTGCGCTCCTCGGTCGGCGGCACGTCGGGGTTCTGGCCGTTGATGAACCCTCCGATGACCACCCCGTCATAGCGGTCCGCCTCGAGCTCCTTGGCGAGCCGCGCGTCGCCCGCGGAGTCCATCGTGAGCGCGAAGGTGGTGGCGCGATAGCCGACCGTGCGCAGCCGGTCCTGGATCATCGCGGCGTTCGCCGGCTCCTTGCCAAAGGTCAGCAGGCGCGGCCCGGATGGGGGCATCTCCACAGGTGAGGTCATCTGCTGACCCTAGGCCGACGCAGCTCACTCGCTGACGACGAGCCCGACCTTCTGGAACTCCTTGAGGTCGCTGAACCCGGTCTTCGCCATGGCGCGCTTGAGCCCGCCGAACAGGTTGAGCCAGCCGCGCGGATCGTCGCTCGGCCCGTGCAGCACCTCCCACAGGCCACCGAAGGGCCAGCCCTCCCCCGGACCGGCGAACCGGCCGCGCGGCAGCTTGGGGTGCGACGCGGCGCTGTGCCACCACGCGCCGCCGGCGGGAGCCTCACGCGCCAGCGCGAGCGGCTCACCGAGCATCACCGCATCGGCGCCGCAGGCCAACGCGCGCGCCACGTCACCACTGGTCTCGATGTCACCGTCGGCGATGACGTGCACGTAGCGCCCGCCGGTCTCGTCGAGGTAGTCGCGCCGCGCAGCCGCAGCCTCAGCGATCGCCGTTGCCATGGGCACGTCGATGCCCAGCACGTCATCACTGGTCGACCAGTCGTCCGCGCCAATGCCGACGATCACGCCTGCCGCGCCAGTGCGCATGAGGTGCAGCGCGGTCTGGTAGTTGGTGCAGCCGCCGACGATGACCGGCACGTCGAGGTCGGCGATGAAGGTCTTGAGGTTCAGCGGCGTCCCGTCGAGCGAGACGTGCTCGGCGGAGACGATGGTGCCTTGGATGACGAGTACGTCGACGCCGGCGGCCAGGGCAGCAGGGGCGAGCCGTGCGGTGTGCTGTGGTGAGAGCCGGACCGCGGTGGTGACGCCCTCCTCGCGCATCTCCTTGATCCGCTGGCCGATCAGCTCCTCGCGGACCGGCGCGGCGTAGAGCTCCTGCAGCAGCTTGGTCGAGGTGCTCTCGTCGTCGGCGGCCGCGAGCTTGGCGTAGGCAGGAGCCGGGTCGTCGTAGCGCGTCCACAGGCCTTCGGCGTTGAGCACCCCAAGGCCACCGAGCTTTCCGACCGCGGCGACCGACTCCGGTGACATGGTGGCATCGCTCGGGTGGGCCACCATGGGAATGTCGAACCGGTAGGCGTCGATCTGCCACGCGGTGGAGACGGCCTCGACGTCACGGGTACGGCGGGATGGCACGATCCCGACCTCGCGCAGGTGGTAGCCACGCCGGGCGAAGCGGCCCATCCCGATCTCTACGGAGTCACGCACGTCGGCGGACCCTAGCGGCCGGTGTAGTTGGGGGCTTCGACCGTCATCTGCACATCGTGCGGGTGACTCTCGTTGAGCGAGGCCGACGTGATCCTGATAAAGCGGCCCTTCTCCTGGAGTTCGGGGATCGTGCGCGCGCCGACGTAGAACATCGATTGGTTCAGCCCACCGAGCAACTGGTGAGCTACCGCGGACAGAGGACCGCGATAGGCGACCTGGCCCTCGATGCCCTCCGGGACGAGCTGGTCGTCAGAGGAGACATCGGCTTGGAAGTAGCTGTCCTTGGAGTAGGACTTCTTGGCCCGTGAGCTGAGCGCGCCGAGCGAGCCCATTCCCCGATAGGACTTGAACTGCTTGCCATTGACGAGGATCAGCTCGCCGGGCGACTCCTCGCAGCCGGCTAGCAGCGAGCCCAGCATCACCGTGTCCGCCCCGGCGACGATCGCCTTGGCGATCTCGCCGGAGTGCTTCATGCCGCCGTCAGCAATCACGGGCACGCCAGCGCTCTTGCACGCCTGGGCCGCCTCGTAGACCGCAGTCACCTGCGGGACGCCGACACCGGTGATGACGCGGGTCGTGCAGATCGAGCCTGGCCCGACACCCACCTTCACGCCGTCGGAGCCGACATCGATGAAGGCCTGAGCGGCCGCGCGAGTTGCGACGTTGCCTCCGATGACCTGCACATGTTTCGTGGCCGGGTCGGTCTTGAGTCGTCTCACCATGTCCAGCAACATCCGGACGTTCCCGTGCGCGGTGTCGGCGACGAGGACGTCGACTCCCGCCTCGATGAGAGTGCTGGCCCGTTCCCAGGCGTCACCGAAGTAGCCGATCGCGGCACCCACCAGCAACCGGCCGTCCCCGTCCTTGGACGCGAGTGGGAACTGCTCTGACTTCACGAAGTCCTTGACCGTGATCAAGCCGCGGAGTCGGCCGTTCTCGTCGATCAGCGGCAGCCGTTCGCGTTTGTGCTGTCGCAAAATCGCGGCAGCGTCCTCGCGCGAGATGCCGACCGGAGCGGTCACCAGCGGCATCGGAGTCATGACGTCGGCGACATGCGTCGTCGACCAGTCGGCCACGGGCACGAAGCGCAGGTCGCGGTTGGTCACGATGCCGAGCAGCGTGTCGTCGTCCTCGACGACCGGAAGGCCCGAGACGCGATACTGCCCACAGCGCTGGTCGAGCTCCTCGAGCGTCGCCTTCGGACCGATCGTCACCGGGTTACTGATCATCCCGGTCTGGGTCCGCTTCACCAGGTCCACCTGGTAGGCCTGGTCTTCGATCGAGAGGTTCCGGTGGAGGATCCCGATCCCGCCCTGGCGCGCCATCGCGATCGCCATCCGGGACTCGGTGACCGTGTCCATCGCCGCGCTCACCAGCGGAACGTTGAGGTTGAGCTCGCGGGTCAGCCGGGTCTTCATCTCGACGTCGGAGGGCGCGAGATCTGAGTAGCCGGGGAGCAGCAGCACGTCGTCGAAGGTCAGACCGACCGCCTGCCCGAACTTCTCGGCGTACTCGTCGGGAAGGTTTTCCACGGGGCCACCTCTCGGGCGGGGCTAAAGCCACAGCCTACCGACCGTCACCGACACCTCGGCAGCGGCGGGCTACGGTGATCCAGTGCACGACGACGCCCCCCTCGACCCCTTCCACGGTGACCCTGCCGACCCCGCCGCCGCGCTGCCCGATGAGGACGACGACGTCGTCGAGCCGCTGTCGCCGGAGGAGCGCGAGGACGTGCTCGCCGACCTGGCGGACATCGACATCTTCCAGGCCCTGCTCGAGCCCCGCGGCGTCCGCGGGCTCGTCGTCGACTGCGAGGACTGCGGCGAGCCGCACTACTTCGGCTGGAGCCTGCTTGCGTCCAACCTGCGCCACCTGCTCGACGCCGGCCAGTCCCGGGTCCACGAGCCGGCCTTCGGGCCCGACCCCGCCGACTACGTCAGCTGGGACTACGCGCGCGGATACGCCGACGCGCTGATGGACGAGACGGCAGAAGAGTGAGCGAGTACGGCGGTCAGCGCACCAGGCCGTGCCGGAAGCCCAGCGCGACAGCCTGAGCCCGGTCGTTGACGCCGAGCTTGCGGAAGAGCCGGCGAGCGTGGGTCTTGACAGTGTCCTCGGACAGGTAGAGGTGGCGGCCGATCTCGCCGTTGCTCTTGCCTTGGCTCATCCCCTCGAGCACCTGCTGCTCGCGCTCAGTCAGCTCAGGGGCCGGGACGGAGGAGGCCAACCCGCCGACGAACGCGAGGGCGTTCGCCACGGTGGCGCAGACCTCCTCATAGGACACGTCGTGGACGAGGAAGCCGCGAGCGCCGCTGGCGATCGCCTCCGCCACCTGCTCACGGTCGTCGCTGCCACTGAGCATCACGACGTTGGCATCGGGGTGGCGCATGAGCAGCTGGCGCGTGGTGTCCAGCCCCGAGCCACCCGTGAGGCGGCAGCCGAGCAGGACGAGGTCGGGTCGCTCGAGCTCCCAGCGGGCCAGGACCTCGTCTCCGGTGGAGACGGTCGCGACGCGGTCGACCCCGGGAACGCCGGCGACGAACTCCTGCAGGCCGTCGCGGACACGGCGGCTGTCGTCGCAGATCAGGACGGTGGTCACGGCTCTCCGGTCAGCGGCAGTGGTGAGCGCGGCTCACCTGTCCCCTGAGGAGTCGGCACCCAGGCGGCCTGAGTTGAGCGGCAAGACCCTCCCGGCGAAGGACAAACCGGACTCAGCCCCCGAGCAGGGCCCCGACGTCGGGCCTGCTCAGCCACTCCTCGCGGACTGAGGGGGGCAGGTCCGCGGCGATGGTGAGCACCGCAGACCGGGCCGCGGCCAGACTGCGCGCGCTCTCGGCTTCGTCGGTCCCGTCGAGCAGCGCTCCCAGCAGGGCCCGGCTCGGCCAGATCAGCGGCAGGGTTCCGAGGCTCTCCGCCAGCGTGGCGGCCCGGCGCAGGGTGGCGGCCGCCTCCGGCTCACCCGCCTGCACCTCGGCCACGCCCTGGAAGAGCAGGCCCTTCGCCACGTGACGCGGTGCACGGGCCGCTTCGGCACGGTCGACCGCCGAGGAGGCGAGCGTCACGGCAGCCTCGGGGTCGCCCTCGAGCAGCGCGACCTCGGCCCTGACCCAGTCGAGCCTGACCTGCTGGCGCCACCAGTCGGCACGGCCCTCGACCAGAACGGCTGCGTCAGCGAGGCAGTCCGTCGCGGCCACCTGCTCGCCGAGCCCGATCGCGTCCGCGGCCAGCCCCAGCCTGGCGTCGAACTCCGCCTCCGGTGTCTCGGCCAGGCCGAGCGCCCGGGTGTCCAGCTCGCGGGCTGAGGTGTGCCGGCCCAGCTGACGCTGGATGCTCGCCATGGTCGAGGCGGCGAAGGAGGCGAACAGACGCTGCTCCGGCAGCGCGTCCTCAGCCTCACCCGGCTCGACCAGCGGGGTGAGCACCTGCACCGCGCCTCCGTAGCGTCCGGCAGCGCCCAGCGCCACCCCCAGCAGCCAGGCGGCGGCGGTGACCTCGGCTCGGAGGCCGAGCCGCTGAGCGGCGACCACGGCCTGCTCGAGCACGCTGACGGCAGCGCCCGGGGGCCCGTGGAAGGCAGCGCGCTCACCGCTGGCGAGCAGCGACGCGATGTCGCTGCTCTGGCTCACCTCGGTCATGCGCCCACCCTCGTCGTCATCGCTCGCCACAGTAACTCCCCGCGCGCGGCAGCCAAGTCCGCACAAAGGGGGCCTGAGCCACCATCGGCCGGCCAGAGGCCGATCTGCAGCGCGGGGCACGCAAAGCCGGATTCGGACGTCCAAGAAGAGGGCTGCGCCGAAAGCCCCTCGACGGGTGACCAGTCGGGGTGTCAGAGAGGCGGAAACGAGAATGTCGGACGCGCGACGGCTCCCCGGTCCTGTCGCGGACCTGTGGGAGTGGCAGTTCAGCGCCGCGTGCCGTGCGCTTCCGTCCGAGATGTTCTTCCACCCTGAGGGTGAGCGAGGCTCGGCACGGGCTCAGCGCGAGCGCCGGGCCAAAGCTGTGTGCGCTGCGTGTCCGGTGCGCCGCGCCTGCGAATCGCACGCGATGGCCGCGCGCGAGCCCTACGGCATCTGGGGTGGCCTCGGGGAGCATGAGCGCAGCGAGCGGCTGGGGCCGGCCCGGTCCGCAGCCTGCTGACCGGCATCGCCTGGGCCGGCTGCAGCCGACCGCGACGTATGCCGACAATGGGAGCACCCGTCAGCGACCTCGAGGAGCAGCCCCGTGCCTGTCCGTGCCGCGTGGGTCGTGCGAGCGGTGGCTGCTGCCGCGCTCGCGCTCACCGGCCTGACCGGCTGCTCCGGACCCTCCGCTCACTCGAGCACGGAACGCGGGTCTGAGGCGGCGGGGCCGTTGACACCCCAGCTCACGGCCACACCGCTCGCCCCGCTGCAGCAGCGCAGCCGCGCCGACGTACTCGTCCTCTCCCCTCGTTCCCTGCCCGATTCCCTCGTCGCACGCCTGAGCAAGCTGCAGCACACTGCCGCTGCTACCCGGGTGGCGAGCGGCAGCGTGACCGTGGGCGGCGAAACCGTCCACGTGATCGCCGTCGACCCCGCGCGGTTCCGGGCGTTCGCTCCCGCGGGTACGGCGGAGACCACCGCGGTCTGGGACGCCGTCTCGCGCGGAGAGCTCGTCGTGGCCCACGCGACGGCGAAGGCGCTGCGGCTCGAGCTCGGCTCCACGGTGCTGGTGCTGGCCGCCGGCGGCGTCGTGCCCTTGCGGCTCGGGGCGCTCGCCACGACCCTCCCGGGTGCGGACTTCCTCGTCGACCGTCGCCTCATCAGCACGCTGCACCTGCGACGCGACACCGGCGTTGTGCTGTCCGCACGAGCGGCCGACTCCGCCGTACTCGCCTCCGAGGCCCGCAAGGTCGCCGGCAAGACCGCGCGGATCGACCTGCTGACCCCTCCGAAGGCCAACCCGGTCGCGTTCCTCACCGGGTCGCGGGCGGCGAGGGCGTTCGGGGCGTTCAGCTACCGCTACTTCTCCGACGGCACCATCGAGCCGGACGCGCGCTGGGTCGCGGAGAACATCCGCACCGAGCGGGTACCGATCCTCGGCGTCGTCACCTGCCACCGGCTCATGCTGGCTCAGCTCGTCGCGGCGTTGCGCGATGTGCAGCGCGCAGGGTTGTCCTCCGCGCTTCATCCGGACGAGTACGGCGGCTGCTACGTACCGCGCTTCATCGAGCGCAGCCCCGAGCACCCGATCTCACTGCACACCTGGGGCATCGCGATCGACCTCAACGTCCCGGGCAACCTGCGCGGCACGCGCGGTCGGATGGACCGGCGAGTGGTCGCCATCTTCAAGCGTTGGGGCTTCCGCTGGGGGGGCGACTGGAGCTGGACCGACCCGATGCACTTCGAGCTCGGTGCGCTGCTGAAGACCTAGCGGGTGCGACGGGCGGCGACGCCGACCCAGAGCCCAGCCATGTGCAGGGCGAGCATCGCGGCGATCGCCAGGACGAGGACGCGGCGGGTGTCGAACGGCGGGGTGTTCGCAGGGATCGACAGGCGCAGGAGTGGCGCGTCCGGACGCGCGACCTCCACGCGGCTGAGCGGACGCGTGGCGATCGGCGTGCGGGCGCTCCCGCGGTCGCTGCGCGGCAGCGGGCGCGGGGCTGCGGCCGGGCTGCTCTTCGGGGCGGTGCGAACCGGTGCGGTCTTGGTGGTCACCGCCGGCGTGGTGGTGACCGGGGCCTTGTGGCGAACCACGGGCTTCGGCGCGGTCCTGGTGGCGGTCCCGGTGGAGTAGGCGTCGACCAGGTCCATGGTGTTCCAGGCCCGGCCGCCCGCGAAGACCACGGCGTTGCCGATGTAGCGGAACTCCTTGGTGAGCACGTTGTCGCGGTGCTCGGGCGAAGCCATGTAGGCGTCGAACAGACCGTCCGGGTCCTGCGTGTCCGCGTCACCGACGTTCTCGCCGTAGACGGTCCACTGCGACGAGCCGTGGGACTCGAGCTGGGACCGCAGGTTGGGGTTGTGCGAGAGCGCCTGGTCCGAGGCCAGCCGCTCGGTCCAGGCACCCGCGACCGTCTGGGTGCCGCTGGCGACGGTGACGGGCTGCAGTCCGTGCTGCTGGCGGGTCGCGTTGAACAGGTCAAGCAGGCGGGCGGCGTAGGTCTGCGGCGTGTACGCCGTCGCGGCGTTGGCCGCACCGGGGAGGACGAGAGCTGCCAGGAGCATCGCGAGCAGGAGACTCGAGCGGACGAGCTTGCTCATCTGGACTCCGTCGGCGCTGGGGGTCACGTCGTCGGAATAACTAGACGAGTGCCCTCTGGGATACGCCGTTCAGGCTAGGAATCCTTCGGGCATCGACGCGCAAAAACGGACGACCCGGCCAGGAAAATTCTCCTGACCGGGTCGTCCGGTGGTCCAGGGCTAGTCAGTGACTAGCCCAGGGGGTCAGTGCGCGTGCCCGTGGCCTCCGTGAGAGTGGCCGTGGCCGCTTCCGGCGTCCGACTCCTCTTCCTTCTTCTCCACCACGAGCGTCTCGGTGGTGAGCAGCATCGCCGCGATCGAGGCCGCGTTGCGCACGGCGCTCCGCGTGACCTTGACCGGGTCGATGACGCCCTGAGCCATCAGGTCGCCGTACTCGCCACTCGCTGCGTTGAGGCCCTGACCGCGGCCGAGCTCACGCACCTTGGCGACCACGACGTAGCCCTCGTGGCCGGCGTTCTGGGCGATCCAGCGCAGCGGCTCGTCGAGCGCCTTGCGGACCACGGTCACGCCGGTGGCCTCATCGCCCTCGAGCCCGAGGTTCTTGTCCAGCACAGCGGCCGCGTGGACGAGGGCCGAGCCACCGCCGGAGACGATGCCCTCCTCGACCGCTGCGCGGGTCGCCGAGATGGCGTCCTCGAGCCGGTGCTTCTTCTCCTTGAGCTCGACCTCGGTGGCCGCGCCGACCTTGATGATGCAGACGCCGCCCGAGAGCTTGGCGAGCCGCTCCTGGAGCTTCTCCTTGTCCCAGTCGCTGTCGCTGGCCTCGATCTCGTTCTTGATCTGCTTGACGCGGTCGACGACAGCCTCGGAGTCGCCCCCGCCGTCGACGACGGTGGTGTCGTCCTTGGTGACCACGACCCGACGCGCGGTGCCGAGCACCTCGAGCCCGACGGCGTCGAGCTTGAGCCCGACCTCGGGGGCGATGACCTGCGCACCGGTGAGGGTGGCGAGGTCCTGCAGCATCGCCTTGCGGCGGTCACCGAAGCC
>JAVEEJ010000033.1 GCA_030840515.1 Frankiaceae bacterium
CTGGTGCATGACGCGGAGACCCGTCAGCTGGTGCTGTGGTGCATGGGTGAGGCACACGTCGACGTACTCCTCGACCGCCTGTCCTCCAAGTACGGCGTGGCCGTCGACCAGATCCCGCTGCGGGTGCCGCTGCGGGAGACGTTCGCCGCCAAGGCCGGCGGCAAGGGGCGGCACGTGAAGCAGTCGGGAGGGCACGGGCAGTTCGCGGTCTGCGACATCGAGGTCGAGCCGCTGCCCTCCGGCGCGGGCTTCGAGTTCGTCGACAAGGTTGTCGGTGGGTCGGTACCCCGGCAGTTCATCCCGTCGGTGGAGAAGGGTGTGCGCGCCCAGATGGAGAAGGGCGTCGCTGCCGGCTACCCCGTGGTCGACCTGCGCGTGACCCTGACCGACGGCAAGGCGCACTCGGTCGACTCCTCCGACATGGCGTTCCAGGTCGCGGGATCGCTGGCCTTGAAGGAGGCCGCGAAGTCGGCGCAGATGCTGCTGCTCGAGCCGGTGTGCGAGGTGTCGGTGCTCGTGCCGGACGAGTACGTCGGCGCCGTGATGAGCGACCTGTCCGGTCGCCGTGGTCGGGTGTCGGGCACTGAGCCGGTCGGCGCCGGCGGCCGCACCGTCGTCCACGCGGAGATCCCCGAGCTCGAGGCGGTGCGCTACGCGATCGACCTGCGCTCGCTGTCACACGCCACCGCGAGCTTCACCCGTCACTACCTGCGGCACGAGCCGATGCCGTCGCACATCGCCGACAAGGTGCTCGCCGAGCACACCGCGGAGGCCTAGCTCGCGCATTCACTCAACTGCTTCCCGGCGGCGGGCACCGCGTGGGTCCGGCATCCGCGTCCTTCCGTGTGCCACGCTGGCTCGGTGATCACCCCGCTCACCAGGCTCGCCGGTCCGGCGCTGCTCCTGGGATCGGTGGCGGCGGTGTGGGTGGGCGTCGGCCTCGGCCCGCTCGCCAGCCCGCAGACCCAGCAGGCGGCGACCAGCCACGACGTCACGGCGGCCACTCCGGCGCGACCGCTGGTGGGCACCGTCCTCGACGTGACGCGGGTCGGCGACCGGGTCCAGCTGCGGCTGCGCTACGGGTCGAGCCAGGCGCTCGTCGACGTCGCGCCCGGCGTGCTGACCCATGGGACGACGCTCGCGGCGCTGGCCGCAGGAGCTCGCCCGCGCGTTTCGCTGGAGTACGGCCCCGACGGGGCGATCCGCACCATCACAACGCTCTGAGACCTGGACGTCCGGACCGGAAGCGGGCAATTCGCCCTCCCATGCAGCAGGAGCGCGTGACCACGCGGCGAATACCTCGTTGAACGGCCCAGCCGCACCACCCCGCCGCCCGCCTAAGGACTCCACATGCGCGCTCGTCTCGCTGTCGTCACCGGCCTCGTCGCTCTCGCGGCTGCCGCCCTCCCGGCCCACGCGGCCCCGAAGAGCATGACGCTCTACTTCGGCAACACCGGCGCCTGCGGCCCCGAGGTCTGGTCGCTCACCACCACGAGCAACGAGGGCACCGAGTGCGGTGTCATCAAGGCCGGCGCCCAGGGCAGCGGCCTGCTCGGCACGGACGACTACGTCACCGCCGGCAAGAAGGCAGTCGGCTACAAGCTCGACACCAAGCGCAAGCTCACCGGCACGATCCACATCCAGACCCTGATCGGCGCCACCGCGGCGGGTCAGACCCCGACCGCTCCGGCGCCCGTTGCAGCCGACATCACGGTCTCGGTCAACGGCATCCAGCTCGGCGTCATCAAGGCCTCCGGCGTCACCGGTCCTGGCAGCCTCGTCGTGCCGGTCAGCCTGACGATCCCGGCGAGCCTGAAGAACAAGCCGGTCAAGGCCATCGACGTCGCGGTGAAGTGGACCGAGGCCTTCTGGGCCACCACGGTCTCCTACTCGGGCACCACCATCAGCAAGCTCTCGGTGCCGACGCTCTAGTCAGACGCCACGCGCAGGGCCCGGACCGTGTGTCCGGGCCCTTCGCATGTCCGGCTGAGCCCTAGCCTCGGCGTATGACCGGCTCGGGACGCGTGGCGCGCCTGGCAGCGACCGCGGTGGCCGGCGTGCTGCTGCTGCTGGGCACGCTGATCGGCCAGGACGACGACTTCCCGTTCGGCCCGTTCCGGATGTACGCGACAGCCGACAAGCGCGGCGGCGAGGTGGTCTCGACCGCGATCGAGGTGCGCACCGCGAGCAGCGAGTTCCACGCGGCGCCTCTGACTCCGAGTACGACGGGACTGCGTCGGGCCGAGCTGGAGGGACAGCTCAGCCGGATCGTCGCCGACCCGTCGCTGCTGAGGCTGATCGCGCTCGCCCATGCCCGGCGGGAACCCGGTGCGGAGGCGTGGACCGGCGTCCGGGTCGTGCAGACCCGCTATCAGCTGCGCGACGGTGAGCCCGTCGGCAACCGGCAAGTCGTGCTCGCGCAGTGGATGTCCGAATGACAGTGGAGCTCCGAATGACGCGCTGGCTGTTCGCTGCCGTGCCGGTTGCACGCGTGGCGTGGCTGCGGACCGTCCTCTACCTGTTCGTCGTCGTGGACGTGCTGCTGACGACGCCGTGGGTTGCCGCGCACCGTGACGTCCCGACCGGGCTCTACCAGCCGCTGCTCGTCGGCCGGCTGCTGCACCTGCCCACGCCGACGCACACGGGCGTGATCGCCGTGGAGGTCGGCGTACTCGTCGCCTCACTCGTCGCGGCCACCGGACGGCTCCCCCGGGTGGCGGGCATCACCGTGGCCCTGCTCTACCTCGAGTGGATGGTCATCGCCAACTCCTACGGCAAGGTCGACCACGACCGGTTCGCCTTCCTGGTGGCCCTGGCCGTGCTGCCGACGGCCGGCCGGGCGCGGCACGACGACCAGACGGCCAGCGAGGCGGCGGGATGGGCGGTCCGGGCGATCCAGCTGTCGGTGGTGGCGACCTACTTCTTCTCCGCGTGGGCCAAGCTGCGCTTCGGTGGCCTCGGCTGGGTGAACTCGGCGGTGCTGACCCGGGCCGTGCTGCGCCGCGGCACACCGCTGGCCGATCCGCTGCTGCACCACGCGTGGGTGCTGCAGCTGAGCCAGTGGGGGATCATGGCGTTCGAGCTGGCGTCACCAATCGTGCTGTGGCTGCGGGGACGATGGGTCTACGTCGCGGTCGGGTTCTTCCTGGCGTTCCACGTCGTGACGTTCGCGGCGATCACCATCTCGTTCCTGCCGCACGTGATGTGCCTGCTGGCGTTCCTGCCCCTCGAGCGGATCAGAATCCCGGTGCGGGCCAGGCTTCTGCGAGCAGCTCCTGCGTCTGCTTGAGCAGCGCGGGCAGCACCTTGGTGTGACCGACAACCGGCATGAAGTTCGTGTCGCCGCCCCACCGCGGCACGACGTGCTGATGGAGGTGCGCGGCGATGCCGGCCCCTCCAACTGTCCCCTGGTTCATGCCGACGTTGAACCCCTGCGCGCCGGTGGCCGTGCGCAGCGTGGTCATCGCGGTCTTCGTCAGCGCCGACAGCTCGTCGGTCTCGGCCGCGTCCAGGTCGGTGTAGTCCGCCACGTGCCGATAGGGGACGACCATGAGGTGCCCTGAGTTATAGGGGTAGAGGTTGAGCACGACGTAGCTCGTGGTCCCCCGCGCCACGACGAGGCCGTCGTCGTCGGAAAGGTCGGGGATCGTGCAGAACGGGCACTCGTCGTCGTCCGCCGGCTTGCCCTCGCCCTTGATGTACGCCATCCGGTGCGGCGTCCAGAGCCGTTGGAACCCATCCGGCTCACCGACGCCGTGCTGGCGCTCGAGCTCCGGGTCGTCCACCACGACTCAGACCTGCACCCGGTCGCGCACCGCCGCGATGATCTCGGCGACGGCGTCGGCGACGGGTACGCCGTTCTTCTGCGTGCCGTCGCGGTAGCGGAAGGAGACGGCGCCCGCGCCGGCGTCCTCCTCGCCGGCGATCAGCATCCAGGGCACCTTCGAGCGCTGCGCGTTGCGGATCTTCTTCTGCATCCGGTCGTCGCTGCTGTCGACCTCCACCCGGATGCCCTGCTCGCGCAGGGTCTTCGCCACGCCGTCGAGGTAGGGCACGTGCTCGTCGGTGATGGGGATCCCGACGACCTGCACCGGCGACAGCCAGGGCGGGAACGCACCCGCGTAGTGCTCGACGAGCACGCCCATGAAGCGCTCGATCGAGCCGAACTTCGCGGAGTGGATCATCACCGGCTGCTGGCGCGTGCCGTCGGCCGCCTGGTACTCGAGGCCGAAGCGCGCCGGCTGGTTGAAGTCGTACT
>JAVEEJ010000189.1 GCA_030840515.1 Frankiaceae bacterium
TCAGGAGCCGTTGTCGACCGCAATAACCTGCCACTCGCCGCGCCGCGGATCCCCGGGCCGCCGTCAGCGGTCGCGGAGTGACTTGAGCAGCGCGATGTCGGCCGCGTGGCCCTCGACCTTGCCGGGCGTCTCCACGAGAACGGGCACGCCGCGGGTCGCGGGATGTCGGAACAGCTCACCGAAGGGCTCCGCACCGATCCGCCCAGCGCCGATCGACTCATGCCGGTCCCGCGAGGAGCCCACGGCGTCCTTGGAGTCGTTAGCGTGAACCAGCCCGAGCCGCCCCCGGCCGAGGGTGCGCACCAGCTCGTTGAGCCAGGCCCTGACCCCGCCCGGTGCCGCCAGGTCGTGGCCGGCGGCGAAGCCGTGGCAGGTGTCCAGGCACACCCCGAGCATGGGGTGGTGGTCCACCGCGTCGAAGAGCGGCGCGAGGTCCGACACCGAGGAGGCCAGGCACTCCCCGCCCCCCGCCATCGGCTCGATCAGCAGCTTAGGGCCATCCGCGGGAAGCTGGTCGAGCAACGGCAGCAGGTGCTCTCGGAACTGACCGAGTGCGGCATCGCGATGCCCGGCGTCCACGCACGACCCGGCGTGGACCACGACCGCTCGCGCGTCGAGCGAGGCCGCCTTCAGCATCGTCGCCGCCACGGAAGCCACCGAGTTGTGCAGCGTGGCGTGGGTGGGGCTCGCGAGGTTCACCAGGTAGGGCGCGTGGATGAACAGCGGCATCTTCGCCGCGTGCGCCGCCACCCGGAAGGCCTCGTCCTTCAGCGGGTCGACCACCGCCGGCGCCCAGCCCCGTGGGTTGGACACGAAGACCTGCACCGCCTCCGCGCCGGACTCCCGCGCGTAGGCCAGCGCGCCGGACAGCCCGCCCATGGCGTGGCCACCGACGACGGATGGCTTGCGGGGAGGCACCTAGGACACCCGGCCCCTAGAAGACGTAGATGGTGACCACGGTGCCGCGGCGGCGCATCGAGTGCGGCGCAGGGCTCTGCGCGATGACTCGGTCACCGGGACCAGGGATGTTGCTGACCGTCACCTCGAAGCCGGCGTCCTGCAGGATCCGGGTCGCGTCCTTGCGCGTTTTGCCTCGCACGTCGGGCACCTCGAACAGCTGCGGCCCCTTGCTGATGGTCAGCTTCACCACGTCACCGCGGTGGCCCGCCGCGGCCCGCGGCGACTGGTCCATGACGACGTCCTTGGGCACCGACTCGTCGAAGACCTCGGTGACGTCCGACTTCAGCCCGAGCCGGTTGAGCGCCGCAAGCGCATCACCCTTCGACTTGCCGACGAGGTCGGGGATGTCGACCGGTGCCGGTCCCTTGCTGACGATGAGGTCGACCACGCTGCCGGGCGCGAGGAGCTCGCCCTTGGGTGGCGTGGAGGAGATGATGCGGCCGGTCGGGACCACGTCGTCGTACGCGTCCCGCAGTGTTCCGACCGCGAGCTTGGACTTGGTGAGCGCCGTCGTGGCCGCGGTGGCGGTGAGCCCGCGCAGCGTCGGCACCGCGTGGAGCTCGGGGCCTTTGGACAGGTGCAGCACGACGGTGCCGTGACGGCGTACGCGATGCCCCCGGTCGGGGTCCTGGTCCGCCACCAGGCCCTTGTCGATCGCGGTCGAGAAGACGTCGGCACCGCGCTTCGCGTCGAAGCCCGCGTCCTTGAGCTTGTGCTGGGCCGCCACCAGCTGCAGGCCCACGACTCCGGGCGCGTCGGTGTAGCGACCCGAGCCGAGCCACCAGCCGGTCGCCCCAGCGGCGATGGTGACGAGGGCGAGCGCGAGTGCGATGACGCGGCGGCGCCGGTTGCCCGGTCTGCGCTCCTTCACTGCGGGCTCGACGGCGGCCTCGGGTCGGGCTGCGATCAGTGCGTCACGCGGGATGACCTGGGTCGCCTGCATGGGCGAGTCCGAAGGGGCGTCGGGAGCGAGTACGGCGAGCGCGCGGCGCGCCACCACGGTGTCGCTGAGCAGCTCACCCGCGGTGCCCGGACGACGGTCGGGGTCGCGGCGGGTGGCGCGCACCACCAGGTCGTCCACCTGCGGCGGGATCCCGTCAACGACGGACGACGGCGCCGGCACGTCCTCGTGCACGTGGCGGTAGGCGACCGCCATGGCCGTGGGGGCGGAGTAGGGCGGCTCCCCGGTGAGCATCTCGAACAGGACGATGCCGGCGGCGTAGACGTCGCTGCGGGCGTCCGCGATCCCGTGCTCGACCTGCTCCGGCGCGAGGTAGGCCACGGTGCCGATCAGCATCGTCCCGGTGGCCGCGGACGAGGTGGACTCGATCGCGCGGGCGAGACCGAAGTCGGCCAGCTTCACCCGGCCGTCGTCCGCGAGCAGGACGTTCTCCGGCTTCACGTCGCGGTGCACGAGCCCGGCAGCGTGGGCGGCCTCGAGGGCCGCCAGGACGGGCTCGATGACGCTCAGCGCCTGCGCCGCGCTGAGCCTTCCGCGTTGGCGGAGCAGCTCGCGCAGGGTGCGCCCCTCCACGAGCTCCATGGCGAGGAAGGCGTGGTCGCCGTCCCGGCCCTGGTCGAAGACCGCGACCAGGTTGGGGTGGCTCAGGCGGGCTGCCGCCTTCGCCTCCCGGACGAAGCGATCCACGAAGCCCGGGTCCTCGGCGAAGGAGCGGAGCATGACCTTGAGCGCGACGGTGCGGTCGAGCCGCAGGTCAACGGCCCGGTAGACGGTGGCCATGCCGCCGCGGGCGATCCGGGCAACGACGTCATACCGCCCGTCCAGCCGCTGGCCGACGAGCGGGTCGTCCAGTCCGGCCCCGACATCCACGGCTGCCCATGGTACGTGCGGAGGGGAGTAGGTTCGTGCAGGACACATCGGACACGGAAGGTCCCCCGACATGCGCCGTACTCGCCCCGCCCTGATCCTGGCCGTCCTGGGCGTTGCCGCCGCGATGCTGGCCCCGGCCGCCTCCGGAGCCAC
>JAVEEJ010000192.1 GCA_030840515.1 Frankiaceae bacterium
CGCGCGCTGGCGACATCCCAGACGTTCGCGAAAACGAGGATCTCCGGGGCCTGGTGGAGCTCGAGCAGCGACGTGGCGCGAGAGGCAAGGTCACTCATGCGCAGAGCCTGACATGACTGCCCTGCAAGGCTGTCCGACCCCTGCCGTTCCTCGGGTGATGCGGGCTGAACGAGCCCTCCCCATCCGTGATCAAGACGTTTGGTACGGGTCAGCCAGCGGCGTCGAGCGTGGACATGCCGCTGAGGGTCGTACCGAACGTCTTGATCACGAGGGTGGAGCCGCAGGGGGCGCGGTTCCGGACAGGAGCGGCACTTACTCGTCGTTGTCCTTGTGGTAGCGCCGTGCTCGTTGGCGCTGCTCGGAAGCCAGCACAAGCATCGCTCCCGCCATCAGAGGCACCATCACGAATCCTCCAAGAGCCCCGGGTGCCCACCACCGCGAGACCGCGAACATCCCGACGACGATAAGTCCGTAGAGCACCCGGCCTTTGGGTGACCAGACCGTCGGACGGCGGCGCAGAAGCCGTTGCCACATTGGCCGTTGGTCCGGGACGGGCTTACCAAGAACCTTGTCGTCGAGGTCGCGGAGGCGTCCGGACCAGTCCACCCGGAGAGTCTGTCACGGCGCAGAAAGGTAGGGGTGCGGTCCGGACCTGAGCGGCACTTCACCCGGGTGAGCTGAGCAGTGACTGCCGCGCTGCTCTCACGACGATGTCGCCTCTTGTGCACGAAACGCCGGCGTGTCGCGCACATTTGGCGACAGGCACCGCTCCGTGCAACGTGATGTGAGCGCCGGCGAAGCGCATCAACCTGCGGCAGTTGGCCGCACGCGCCCTGTCGCCAAATCCGCGCGAAACGCCGGCGTGTCGCGTGGATTTGGCGACCGGCACCACGCCGGGGCAGCCCGAGCGCCGTTAATCCTGCTACGGCCTGCCGGTCCGTTCACGGTGCTTGCACCCCGGCCAGCAGCAGGGCCGGCGCTGGCCTTCCTCGAGCTCCTCCTGGGTACGGCGGATGCGGCGTTCCCGCGTCAGGTCCTGCTTGGCGTCCTCGACCCAGCAGATGAACTCGTTGCGGGCCAGCGGCGTGATGTCGTTCCAGGCACTCAGTGCCACCGCGTTTGCCAGCAGGGCCTGGTGCAGGTCGGCAGGCAACTCGTGCACCACGCCACCGAGAACGTCCTGACCGCTCACACGCCCAAGCTAGTGAGCCCGCACGCCCTGACCTACAGCCGGCCGGCGGCCTTGAGCGCCAGATAGGCGTCGGCGAGGGCCGGAGCGAACTCATCCGGCGGTGCGTCGACCACCTCGATGCCGAACCGGCGCAGCGCGGTGGACACGCGGCGGCGCTCACCGCGGGCGCGCTCGGCGGCCGCAGCGCCGTAGACAGCGGCGGCGTCCCCCCGGCTGTGGGCCATCTCCTCGACCAACGGGTCGGCCACCGACGCCACCACGACCACATGACGGCGGGACAGCTGGCGCAGCACCGGCATCCACCCCTCCTCGAACGCTGCCGGGTCGAGGGCGGTGAGGACGACGATCAGGGAGCGGCGACGAGTACGCCGGACGACCTCGGCCAGCACGCGGCGGTGGTCGGGCTCGACGAGAGCAGGCTCCAGGGGCGTCATCGCCGCCACCAGCGACGCCAGCAGCTCCCCAGCCGAGGCACGTTCGACCGCGGCGCGCACCGTCCGGTCGACGGCGATGAGGTCTACCCGGTCGCCGGCACGCGACGCGAGTGCCGCCAGCAGCAGCGTGGCGTCCATCGACCAGTCCAGCCGCGGTGTGTCGGCGATGCGGCCCGCCGAGGTGCGGCCGGTGTCGAGCACCACAAGGACATGGCGGTCGCGCTCAGGACGCCAGGTGCGCACGACGACGTCACCGCGACGGGCGGTGGCACGCCAGTCGACCGACCTGACGTCGTCGCCGACGACGTACTCGCGCAACGAGTCGAACTCCGTGCCCTCGCCGCGGATGTGCGTCGCGACCGCCCCGTCGAGCTCTCGCAGCCGCGCCAGCCGCGACGGCAGGTGCTTCCGCGAGGCGAACGACGGCAGCACACGAAGTCCCCAGGGGACCGCAGTGGACCGCTGTCGCGCGGCGAGTCCCAGCGGGCCGACGGACCGGACGCTCACGCGGTCTGGCCGGCGCTCGCCGCGTCGAGTCGGCGTCAGTGTCGTGTCGATCCGCCGCCGCTCACCCGGGGGCACCACGAGCTCCTGGTCGCGCGGTGAGGACCCCGCGGAGGGCGGCCAGGCATCACGCACGCGGCCGCGCACGGTGCGTCGTCCGCGGTTGCTCACCAGCAGCGAGACGGCCGCGGTCTCCCCGAGCCGCGTGGAGACGTCGCCGGCGCGCGTCACGGACAGGCCGGACGGTGCGCCCGCGCCAACGAGGTCGAACACCACACCTGCCGCGAGGGCGACGTAGAGCAACCAGAACCACGACGGCCAGATGAGGGCCACCGGCGCGCCGAGCATCGCCAGGAGCGCGCAGCGCAGGGTCAGAGCCACCGGCGCGAGGTCAGCGCGGAACCGGGACGGAACCGAGGACGCCGTCCAGCACGCCGTCGGCGTTCACGCCTTCGAGCTCGGCTTCCGGGCGCACGCTGATGCGGTGGCGCAGCGTCGGGCGGGCGAGCGCCTTGACGTCGTCGGGCGTCACGTAGTCGCGACCGCCCAGCCACGCCCACGCCTTGCTCGTCGCCAGCAGCGCGGTTGCCGCCCGTGGCGAGGCGCCGAGCGACAGCGAGGGCGAGGTCCGGGTGGCGCGGCAGATGTCGACGATGTAGCCGATCACCGCCGGGTCCACCGTCACGGCGAGAACACCTGCGCGCCCGGCCTCCAGCTCCGCGACGCCCGCTACGGGCGAGATCCCGGCAGCGGCCAGGTTGCGCGGGTCGAACCCGGAGTCATGCCGGCTGAGCACCTCGACCTCGGCGTCACGAGGCGGGACGGGCATCGTCAGCTTGAGCAGGAAGCGGTCCAGCTGCGCTTCGGGAAGGGTGTAGGTGCCCTCGAACTCGATCGGGTTCTGGGTCGCGATGACGAGGAACGGGTCAGGCAGCGGTCGCCCCTCGCCCTCGACGCTGACCTGCCGCTCCTCCATCGCCTCGAGCAGCGAGGCCTGGGTCTTGGGGGGCGTCCGGTTGATCTCGTCGGCGAGCAGCAGGTTGGTGAAGACAGGCCCGGCCTGGAAGGAGAACCGTGCGGTGCGCGCGTCGTACACGAGCGATCCCGTCACATCACCCGGCATCAGGTCCGGCGTGAACTGCACGCGCTTCATCTCGAGGTCCAGGGAGGCCGCAAGAGCGCGCACCAGCAGCGTCTTCGCCACTCCCGGAACGCCTTCGAGCAGCACGTGACCACGGCACAGCAAGGCGACGACCAGCCCGGTGACAGCGGCGTCCTGGGCCACGACGGCCTTGCCCACCTCGGCGCGCAGCGCGACCAGTGCTTCACGCGCGCGCTCCTGCGAGGCGGCGGTGCGGGAACGGCGAGCGGCGGGGGGTGTCACGGGCGGCGAACCTCCAGGTCGAGGGTGTCGAGCGCGTCAGCCAAGGCGACCAGTTCCGCGTCATCGGAGGGAGCGAGACCGTACAGGAGGCCGGCCACCTGGCCCGGGTCCCGCGGGGTGTGGGCGGCGACGGCATCGACCAGGGCTTCGGGCCGGTGCTCTGCCGGCACCGAGAGGGCGCGCCGCAGCCGCTCTCGGACCGAGGACCGCAACGCCTCGGCCGCGCTGTTGCGGGCGCGCGCCGCGCGGTAGAGCCGCGCCGTGCCCTCCACGGCTTCGGCGCTGCGCACGACGACGGGCAGGTCCTCGGGCACGACCCGGCCGAGCCGGCGGCCGCGGACGACCGCGAGAACGGCGAGGCCGATGAGGAGTGCGAGTACGGCGACCTTCACCTGATGCGGGATGAGGCTGTAGAAGCTCGAGCCACCCTCGGCAAGGGGCAGAGCTTCAGGCATGAGCCACACCAACCGGTCGCTCTGGCCGAGCAGTAGCAGGGCGAGGGCGGCGTCGCCTTGCTGATCGAGCTTGTCGTTGGTGAACGGAGCACCGTCTCCGAGGACGACGACACGGCCGCCGTCGAGCGAGACGTAGCTCGCCGATCCCGAGCTGGCGTAGCAGCCGACGCCTTCCCGGATCTTGTAGGTGAGGCCGCCGGTGACGGCCACGCCGGCGCGGGTGGCGATGGCGTCGGTGCAGGCGGGCTCACGCTTGGCCGGCTCGACGCTGTCGTCCACGTCCATCGGCAGGTCGGCGTCGTCGAGCTGGGACTGGTCGGGTGCGACCACGACCACGCGCGAGCCGCTGGTGATCAGCGACTGCAAGGCAAGCCGCGGGAGCAGCTCAGGGTTGATCACGAGGACGGTGCTGTCGCTGCCGGCCAGGTCCTGTGCCTCCGACCCGTCGGTGGTGATGCGCACATCGACGTGACGGTCGCGCAGCAGCTGGGCGAGGGCCTTGGCGCCGTCCGGTGAGACCGACCGCGGGTCCAGCGCGCCGCCTCTGCCCAACTGGGTCAGGAGCAGGCCGACCGTGACCAGCACGAGCAGCAGCACTGCCAGGATCGGAAACAGGTATCGCCTCATGTGAGCACCGGCTGTGTGCGCATCGCGGCGTCGTCCGCTGCCACGACGGCCTGATAGCTCTCGGCCGTTGCCTGCCGTCCGCCGTACACGACCTCGTCGAAGCGATCGGCGGCGCCGCGCATCACGCGGGCAGCCGATGGCAGGGCCAGAGCAGCTTCGGCGACTGCCTCGTCCGCGGTACGCCCCACCCGGGGCTCGAGCAGCGTGCGCTCCTCCAGTGAGCGCACCAGAGCGCGGAACCGTTCACGCACAGCAGCGGTCCAGTCGCCGGCCGCGGCGGCCGCCTCGGCTGCGCTTCTGTGCTCGGCCGCGGTCAGCGCCCGGTGGGTCTCGAACACGGAGCGCCGTTTGGCTGTGGCCGCGAGGCGACCCACGCGGTAGCGGATCAGGGTCGCGGTGAGTGCCAGGAGCAGCACGATGCCCAGGAGGCCGAACGCGCCGCCCGGGGCTGCCGACGCGGCCGCCTGGAGCAGATCGGCGATCTTCTCGCCGACGTAGTCGAGGAAACGGACCATCAGCGGCTTGACGTGGTGGTACTCCGGTCGCAGGAGCTCGTGCTCTGCTGCCCGGCGCGCAGACTCGCGGGTGACGTCGTCGACGTCGGTGACCAGGACG
>JAVEEJ010000194.1 GCA_030840515.1 Frankiaceae bacterium
CGAGCCGGAGCGCCAACCGTTGTAGCACGGTTGTAGCACCAGTCGACGGGTGATCTTCCGGAGCGGAAGAACGCCTGCGCGCAAAGGCAAAAGCCCAGGTCAGGGACCTGGGCTGAAGCTGGTCGGAAGGTTCGTGGAGTGTCCGAGGGGGGACTTGAACCCCCATTCCCCGTAAAGGGAACTAGCACCTCAAGCTAGCGCGTCTGCCAATTCCGCCACTCGGACGAGTGCGGCGGTCACTCTAGCAAGCCACGCCTGCCGAACTGCCCTGGGTTGTCGGCCTTCCGGGCCGGTCTGCGGAGGGTCATCCGACGCCGTCCGTCTGGCCAAATCCGGTGCCGCAGCAGCTCCCATCCGGAGACCGCTGTGTGCAGCGAAGCGACCTCGCGTGCCCGCTCCCGGTCTGCGGTCCGGGGCAGGTCGATGGTGCGGTACTCCCACTGCGGCACGGACCAAGTGTGCCCTGTCCGTCGTACTCCTCCGGCGTAATGTCCCCCCTACGCCGAACGAGGGAGTTGCGCGGATGAGTGCTCAGGACGAGGTCGTCGAGCTGTGTAGCGAGCTGATCCGGATCGACACGTCCAACTACGGCGACCCGGGCAAGGGGCCGGGGGAGCGGGCGGCAGCCGAGTGGGTCGCCGAAAAGCTCAGCGACGCGGGCATCGACAGCGAGATCTACGAGTCCGCCCCCGGCCGGGCAAGCCTGGTCGGGCGCATCGAGGGCGCTGACTCGAGCCGCCCTCCGCTGCTGGTACACGGGCACCTCGACGTCGTCCCCGCCGACGCGGCCGACTGGCAGGTCGACCCCTTCGCCGGCGAGATCCGCGACGGCATGCTGTGGGGCCGCGGCGCGGTGGACATGAAAGACATGGACGCGATGATGCTCGCCGTCTTCCGCGCCATGAAGACCGAAGGCCGCAAGCCTCCGCGCGACATCGTCTTCGCCTTCCTCGCCGACGAAGAGGCCGGCGGCAGCTACGGCGCGCACTGGATGGTGCAGAACCACGCCGACCTGTTCGCCGACTGCACCGAGGCCATCAGCGAGGTGGGCGGCTTCAGCCTCACCATCTCCGAGAAGCGCCGGCTCTACCTGATCCAGACCGCGGAGAAGGGCATGGCCTGGATGCGGCTGCGCGCCAAAGGCACTGCAGGACACGGGTCCATGACCAACACCGACAACGCGGTCACGCGCCTGGCCGAGGCAGTCGCCCGGATCGGCAACCACGAGTTCCCGCTGACCATGACCCCGACGGTCGACCAGTTCCTGCGCCAGCTCAGCGAGGAGCTCGGGATCGCGTACGACGCCGCTGACCCCGAGGCCATGCTCGGCAAGCTCGGCCCGCTGGCGAAGATCGTGGGTGCGACGCTGCGCAACACCGCCAACCCGACCATGCTCGACGCGGGCTACAAGCACAACGTCATCCCGCAGACCGCCACTGCGATGGTCGACGGCCGCTTCCTGCCAGGCCAGTCGGAGGAGTTCGAGCGCCAGCTCGACGCGCTGCTAGGTGACGACGTGGAGCGCGACTACGTGCATCACGACATCGCGGTCGAGGCTCCCTTCGAGGGAGCCCTGGTCGAGGCCATGTCAGCTGCCCAGCTCGCGGAGGATCCCGACGGCAAGACGATTCCCTACTGCGTCTCCGGTGGCACCGACGCCAAGAGCTTCAGCACCCTGGGCATGGCGTGCTACGGGTTCTCCCCGCTGCTGCTTCCGCCCGACCTCGACTTCTCGTCGCTGTTCCACGGCGTGGACGAGCGGGTTCCCGTCGACGGGCTGAAGTTCGGCGCGCGCGTGCTTGACCGCTTCCTGATGAGCTGCTGAAGACGCGCCGCTACGGCGAGGTGCTGGTGGACGGCTCCTCGCTCGGCTGCTGCTGCTGCGAGGTGCCCGGGTTCGGGTTGTTGTTGTTCGACCCGCCGCTGTTGTCGTCGTTGCCGCGGAACGCGAACACCCAGATCAGCAATCCGATCAGCGCCAGAGCCAGCACTGCGACGAAAACGCCGACTGCGGGATCCATTCCTCCCGGTCGACCCGGTCCACCGGACGTCCGCTCTTCTACAACCCGTCGCTCAGCCATGCGCCCGCTCTACCCGAGTCGAAGCCGTGCCAATCTCAGGCCAGCAGCGCCTTGAGCCGGGTCCGCCGAGGCCTGGCATCCACGTCATGCACCGCACGGGCCAGCGCCGGTCCGACGGCGTGAACGATCGACAGGTGCCGCTGGGCGCGGGTGAACGCGGTGTAGACCAACGGCCGGCTCAGCATCGTGGTGGCTTCGGGTGCGAGTACGACGACCACTCCCGGCCATTCCGAACCTTGTGCCCGGTGAACCGTGATCGCCCAGCCGTGGCGGAGGTCGAACACCGCCTCGCCCGTCACCGTCACCTCCCCGCCGGGAAACGCGACCACCAGTCCGTCCTTGATGTCGACCACGACGCCGACCTCGCCGTTGGCGAACCCGATCTCGTGCTGGTTGGCGGTGGCGACCACGCGGTCGCCGACGTCGAAGCCGTTGCGAGTGCCCTGGCCAGGGTTCAGCCTCGCCTTCAGGGCCTTGTTGAGCTCGACGGTCCCGGCCGGACCGCGGTGCACCGGGGTCACGACCTGCACCTCGGCCGCCGGGATTCCCAAGGCGCGCGGTATCGAGTCGGTGACGAGCTGCACCACCCGGTGGGCAGCCTCGGCGGAGGCCCGGGCGGTCACCACGACCACTTCCCGCGTGGGGTCGTCGACGGGGGGCAGCTCGCCTTGGCGCACCCGGGTGGCCAGCTGCGCGATCGCCCCGCCTTCCTCCTGCCGGTGCAGGGTCACCAGCTCGCTCACCGGGGCCAGGCCGGAGTCGATGAGGTCCGCGAGCACCCGGCCGGGACCGATCGAGGGCAACTGCGCCGGGTCACCGACGATGAGCAGGTGGGTGCCGTCGTCGCAGGCCTCGACGAGTGCGGCGGCGAGCTCGACGTCGAGCATCGACGCCTCGTCGACCACCACCAGCTCGGCGTCGAGCGGCCACATCTCCCCGCGGGCGAAGGTGCCGTCGGTTCCCTGCGCCTGCAGTAGCCGGTGCAGGGTCGTGGCCGGTTCTTCCGTGAGCTCCTCAAGGCGCTTCGCCGCTCGGCCCGTTGGTGCCGCGAGCGCAACGTTGACGTCGTGCTTGTTGGCGAGCGCGACGACAGCGGCCACGGTGCGGCTCTTCCCGGTCCCAGGCCCGCCCGTGAGCAACGCGACGCCATGGGCGGCGATCGCGCGCACGGCGTCCGCCTGTTCCGGGTCGAGGCCCCCGATCACCTTCTCCACGTCCTTGGGGGAGCACAGCGGCTGCGCGGTGGCGACCAGGCGGGACAAGCCTTCCGCGAGGGAGTCCTCGGCGATGGCGTAACGCGTGAGTGCGAGCTCGGCCGTCTCGCCTTCC
>JAVEEJ010000113.1 GCA_030840515.1 Frankiaceae bacterium
CACGAGCTCGCGCGAGACGGCGTCGTAGTGGCCCTTGATCCCCTTCATGGTGAAGAAGAAGAAGACGCCGGCGACGATCGCGATCCACGCGCCCTGGAGGAACTTCGTGTAGAGCACGACCACCAGCACTGTCCCGGTGGTGATGCCGGCGAAGAAGTTGATCGCGCGCTTGCGCTGCATGACCCGCAGCTGGTGGCGATCGGTCTCGACCGCGAGCAGCCGGTTCCAGTGCCGCACCATGCCGGTCTGGCTCAGGGTGAACGAGACGAACACACCGACGATGTAGAGCTGGATCAGCTTCGTCGGGTTGGCGTGGAACGCGTAGATCAGCGCGCACGCGAACCCGGCGAGGATGAGGATGCCGTTGCTGTAGACCAGTCGGTCGCCGCGGGTGTGCAGCTGGCGCGGCATGTAGCGGTCCTGCGCGAGGATCGACGCCAGCACCGGGAAGCCGTTGAAGGCGGTGTTGGCAGCCAGCACCAGGATGATCGCGGTGACCAGCTGCACGTAGTAGAAGGCGAAGTTGCCCTTCCCGTCGAAGACGGCCGCGCCGATCTGGGCGATCACGGTGTCCTGCGACTGCCCGCTCGGGAAGCCGACGATCTGGCTGTTGTGCTCGGTGACCTTCACCTTGGCGTGGATCGCCAGGTAGGTCACCCCGATGAACATCGTCAGGGCCAGTCCGCCCAGCAGCGCGAGCGTGGTCGCCGCGTTCTTGCTCTTCGGCTTGCGGAAGGCGGGAACGCCGTTGCTGATCGCCTCGACACCGGTGAGCGCGGTGCAGCCCGAGGCGAAGGCCCGCAGTCCCAGGTAGATGACGCCGAACGTGCCGAGCGCGTGAAGTTCCGGCTTGATCTGGTAGTTCGCCGACTCGGCGACGACCCGGTGACCCGACGCGACGTCATAGAGCCCGAGCGCGATCATCCCCATGATGCCGACCATGAAGGCGTAGGTGGGGATCGCGAACGCCGTACCCGACTCCCTGATGCCCCTCAGGTTCAGCAGCACGATGATCAGCACGATGATCAGCGTCGCCGAGGTCTCGTTGCCCTCCACGAAGCTGAAGGCGGGCGTGGACGCGAGGTTCGCGACACCCGCCGAGGCCGACACCGCGACGGTGAGCACGTAGTCGACGAGCAGTGCCGCCGCCACGACCAGCCCGGCCTGCGGTCCGAGGTTGGTGTTGGCCACCTCGTAGTCGCCGCCGCCACTGGGATAGGCGTGCACGTTCTGCCGGTAGGCGGCCACGACGGTTGCCATAACGACCACGACGGCCGCCGCGGCCCACCAGGTGAGGTGGTAGTACGCCGTGCCCGCCAGCGCCAGCACGATGAGGATCTCCTGCGTCGCGTAGGCAACCGAGGACAAAGCGTCGCTGGCGAACACGGGCAGCGCGATGGCCTTGGGCAGCTCGGTCTCCCCCAGCTGCTCAGAGCGCAGCGCGCGACCGAGGATCAGTCGCTTGAAGACGTCGGTGACCGGCACGAGCGCCGATGCTAGGCCCCCTGCGACTGCGACCTGATGCGCCGAGCCGGGCCGTGTAGCGTGACCGGCCGTGCACGTCGTGATCATGGGCTGCGGCCGGGTGGGCTCGACGCTGGCCCACAACCTCGTGAAGCTCGGATATGACGTCGCCGTCATCGACCAGAGCGCGGACGCCTTCCGTCGCCTGGGTGAGGACTTCGCCGGCCAGATCGTCACCGGCGTCGGGTTCGACCGGGACACGCTGGTCGAAGCCGGCATCGAGCGGGCCGACGCCTTCGCAGCCGTGAGCTCCGGCGACAACTCGAACATCATCTCGGCGCGGGTGGCTCGCGAGACCTTCGGCGTGGAGAACGTCGTCGCCCGCATCTACGACCCCGGCCGCGCCGAGGTCTACCAGCGGCTCGGCATCCCGACCGTCGCCACGGTGCGCTGGACCGCCGACCAGGTGCTGCGCCGGCTCCTCCCGAGCGGCGCCCAGACGGAGTGGACCGACCCGAGCGGGTCGGTCTCGCTGTGCGAGGTCCACGTCGAGCCCAGCTGGGTCGGCCGCACCATCGACAAGCTCCAGAGCGCCACCGGGACCCGGGTCGCGGTCATCACCCGCTTCGGCGAAGGCCTGCTCCCGGAGGAGTCGACCGTGCTGCAGGAGGGCGACCTGGTCCACCTCGCGCTGCGGGCCGCCGACGTCGAGCGCGTCGTACGCCTGCTCGCCGCCGACCCGGAGGAGGACTAGATGCGGGTCGCCATCGCCGGCGCCGGCAATGTCGGCCGCTCGATCGCAGCCGAGCTCGTCGAGAACGGCCATGAGGTGCTGCTCATCGAGAAGGACCGCAAGTCCTACAAGCCGACGAGCGTGCCTGGCGCGCAGTGGCTGATGGCCGACGCCTGCGAGACCAACACCCTCACCAACGCCTCGCTCGAGACCTGCCACGTCGCCATCGCCGCCACCGGTGACGACAAGGCGAACCTGGTGCTCTCCCTCCTGGCGAAGACCGAGTACGGCGTGCCTCGGGTGGTCGCGCGGGTGAACCACCCGAAGAACGAGTGGCTCTTCGACGAGGCTTGGGGCGTCGACGTCGCGGTGTCCTCCCCGCGCCTGCTCTCCGCGCTCGTCGAGGAGGCGGTCAGCGTCGGTGACCTGGTGCGGCTGCTGCAGTTCGAGCAGGGCCGGGCCAACCTGGTCGAGCTGACGCTCGCGGAGGGCGCCACCGTTGTCGGCAAGCGGGTGGGCTCGGTGACCTGGCCGCCGGACACCGCCCTGGTCGCGATCCTGCGCGGCGGCCGGGTCCTCGTTCCCAGCCAGGACGATCCGCTCGAGGCGGGTGACGAGCTGCTGTTCGTCGCGGCGGCCGACGTCGAGGACGAGCTGCAGTCCCTGCTCGGCACCGGCTGACCAAAGCCCGTCGTTCTAGTTCAGGTCCGGCTCCGGCTCCAGGTCGGCGGCGGGGCGGGGCGCGACGGGCACACGGCGTACGGCGATGACCGTGTAGAGCGCTGCGCCGGCGAGCAGCAGGTACTTCTCGGCCTGGATGACGGCGAACAGGATCGCGTTGTCCTTGGCGTTGTCTCCGACGGTCAGCGCGACAACGCTCGCCACCGTCGCCCGGATGAAGAAGCTCGCCGTCCACACCCAGGTGGCCTTCACGCAGGCCCGACGCAGCGCCGCGTTGTCCTTCCACACGTCGTACTTGGGGTCGATCGCGACCAGCACCAGCGCGATGGCGGGACGGCGCACGAGGATCGAGATGAGGAAGCCCAGCCCGGAGAACGCGGTGAGCAGGATGCCGGGTAGGAAGAAGCCTTTGCCACTGCCGGTGGCGCGGGCGATGAGCACTGCGACGACCAGTCCGACGAAACCGCTGGCCGAGTACTGCAGCGACTCGCCGCGCACCCGCCGCACCACGACGATGAGCACGCCGACGACAAGCGCGGCCACGATCGCGGTGTTGAGGTCCGACAGCAGCTTGACCACGATGAAGACCAGCGCGGGAACGGTGCTGTCGAACAGCCCCTTCCATCCTCCGAACAAGGCGAGGAAGTGCGAGACCGACAGATCGCCGGCATGTTCCTGCGGCGGCGGCTCAGGCTCAGTCACGGAAGCAGCTCGTAGACCGGGTTGTAGACAGCCGGGTGGCCGTTGTGGGTGGTGAGCCGGCCGCGCACCTGCACCGTGCGCCCAGGGTCGATCCCGGCGATCCGCCGCCGACCGAGGAAAACGATCGTCACGCTGCCCGACCCGTCATAGAGCTCGGCCTCCAGGGCCGGCGTGCCGGCCCGCGGGCGCAACGTCACCGTGCGAAGAATCCCGCGCAGCGTCACGAGCTCACGGTCCACGGCGTCGACGGCCTGGGTCGCACCGCACGCGTCGACCCGCTCCCGGAGCTGCTCGGCGTCCAGCTCACTCTCGTCGCTGGTCAGCCGGTGCAGGAGCCCTCGGATTCCGCCCTGATGCTCACCCATCTCGCTCGCCGCCCATCCTCAGCGGGTCTCGGTGATCTCCGGACCGCGCTCGAACGGGTCGAGGCTCGGTCGGTCACCGTCCTCGGACTCGTCCTCCTCCGCCGCGGCAGCAGCGGCAGCCGCGGCTTCTGCGGCGTCCCGCGGGAGCTTCAGCGGGAGCGGGTCACGCGCGGCCATCGCCTCGCTGCCTCGCACCACGACGACTTCACCGAACGCGTCCTCGAGCCGCACCGCCGCACCCAGATCGGTGGACCCCGGGCCTGTGAGCAACCCACGCAGGAACCAGCGCGGGCCGTCGACGCCAAGGAAGCGCGCCGACTGCTGCACCACACCACGGCCCGCCATCTCGGTCGGGATGCGGGCGACGAGCTCCGTGCCGAAGCGACCCTGAGAGTCCGACGCGCTGCCCCCACCGGCGATCAGCGACTCGGCGATCTCCCCGCGCACCTCGTCCCAGATGCCGTCCGTGCGCGGCGCGGCGAAGACGTTGATCTGCAAGGTCGAGGGCCCGTCGACGAGCGTCGCCCCGACGATGTGCTGCTCCTCGTTGACCTCGATTCTCAGCTCGAGCTTGTCCGTGACGGGGACCAGCATCCCGCCGAGGTCGAGGCGGGGGATGTCGTCGGCGGGCACGTCCTCGACGTCCCACGGGCCCGTCGTGGGGCCCGGGGTCGCGGGAAGGACGTCCTCGGCTGCGGGCGCCGTCTCGGCGGTGTCGTCGTACTCGCTCCCGTCGGAGTCGTCGGCGCGGTTGCGGCGGAACAACGGGCTCACTGTGGTGCCTCTCTCCTGCTGGTGCCGGTGCTGCCGAACCCACCGTCGCCGCGGTCGCTCCCCGGGAGGGTCGTGACCTCGACGAACCGCGCCCGCTCGACGCGCTGGATGACGAGCTGGGCGATCCGGTCGAGCCGGCGAAGGTGCACCGGCTCACGCGGGTCGTGGTTGATGAGCGTGACACGGATCTCGCCGCGGTAGCCGGCATCCACCGTTCCGGGCGAGTTCACGACCCCGACCCCGTGCTTGGCGGCGAGGCCGGACCGCGGCATCACGAAGGCGACGTACCCGTCCGGCAAGGCCACCGACACCCCGGTCCCGACGACGGCGCGCTCGCCCGGGGAGAGCGTGAGCTCGGTCGTGGTGACGAGGTCGGCACCGGCGTCTCCAGGGTGCGAGTACGACGGGAGCGGCACGTCTGGGTCGAGTCGCCGGATGAGCACCTCGGTGGGCGGGCTCATGGGTTGTACCGCCGGACCAGGTCCTCGGAGAGCTCCTCGAGCCCACGGCCGTGCTGCTCGAAGTGCTCGGTGCCGACCTTGATGAACAGCGCGGCTGCCTTCACCGCGACCTGGCCGTCGGGGGCACCGAGCCGACCCTCGCCCTCCGCCCAGATCTTGCGGCCGAGGACACCGGTGCAGCGGGCCGTGAGGTGCAGCGTGGTGCCGACCGGCACGGGCCGCAGATAGTCGATCTCGAGTCGCCCGGTGACCGCCGGCTCGCCGATGATCCAGAGCACGTAGCCCAGTGCGTCGTCGAAGGCTGCGGCGAGCAGGCCGCCGTGGGCGAGGCCGGGCGCCCCTTGGTGGTCGTCGGTCACGGTGAACTCGGCCTCGATGGCCACGCCCTCGGCCCGGCGCACCTCGAGGTGCAGGCCGCTCTCCGGCCGGTCGCCGCACGCATAGCAGTCGCGGAAGTGCGGCCCGAGCCGCTCCCCCACCTCGATCGCACCGGGGTGGACCGTCGGCGGCTGCGCGTCCGGCGACGGCGACGTCGAGCGCACGGCGGTCACGGCCGGTGACCCTACCCTTGCGCCTCATGGCGTTCCGCGAACTGCTCCGGGCACCGTGGTGGCTGTGGCTGGCCGCGTTCGCGGTGGCTGCACTCCTCGGTCTCGAGGTGGGAGTCGCGACCAACGCCGCGATCGGCGTGGCGACGGCGCTCGGAGTCTCGGTCGGCCTCGGGGCGGGGCTGCACCGCTCCACGTTGGTGCTCGAGGTGAGCGACGGCGAGCTGCGCGCCGGACCCGCCCGCGCACCGCTGTCGGCTTTCGGCTCCGTCGTGGCGCACGACCCGCGCACCCTGCGGTTGCGACGCGGCCGTGACGCCGACCCGGCCGCGTTCCTCGCGCTTCGCCCCTGGGTGCACACGGCCGTGGAGCTGGCAGTGACCGATCCGACGGACCCGACCCCCTACTGGTTGGTGGCGACGAAGCGGGCCGACGAGCTCGTCGCCGTACTCGCCAAGGTCCCCTGATCGCCGGTTCGGCCGGGTTATCGTCGGAAGCGTGGAGACACTGCTCGACGCGCTGATCGTCGCGCGGCTGCGGCGCGGCTCAGCGGGTCCGCTGTCCGAGCGCACCGGCACCCTCCTGCTCGACGCCGGATCCGCCGGTCGCTGGACCATCGAGCTGCAGCAGGGCAGGGCGGGGGTCAGGCGAGGCTCCGTGCCCCACCCGACCGCCACGGTGCGTGCCTCGCCTGAGGTGCTGGCCGCGGTGATCGACGGCCAGACCAGTGGTGCGGAGGCCTTCCTCGCCGGTCAGCTCACCGTGCGTGGGGATCTGTCGCTGGCGATGGCGTTGGACGGTGCCTTCGAATCTCCCACTCGCCCGGCCGCGCAGCCGCGGCTCGGGACGGCCTACCCGGTCGGTGTGCACACCGCCTATCTGGAGGCGGGCGACCCGACCGCACAGCCGGTGCTGATGCTGCACGGGCTCGGGGCCACGTCGGCGTCGCTGCTGCCTCTGGTCACCGCGCTCGGTCGTGACCACCGGGTCATCGCGCCTGACCTGCCCGGCCACGGGGCGACCGACGCCCCCAACTGGAAGTACACCCCGGCCGAGATGGCGCGCTGGGCGTCGAGCCTGTGCGACGAGCTCGCGGTCAGGTCGGCGGTCGTGGTCGGCAACTCCCTCGGCGGCCGGGTGGCCCTGGAGCTGGCGTTGCTGGACCCGCAACGCGTTAGCGGCCTCGCGCTGCTGTGTCCGTCCCCGGCGTTCCGACGGCTCCGTCACCTGGTGCCGGCCGCGCGGCTGCTGAGCCCGTCGCTGGCGCGAGTCCCGCTCCCCCCGCCGCCGCACGAAGCAGTCGTCGGCGCGATCAAGCTGATGTTCGCCGAGCCGGGGCGGCTGCCCCGCGCCTGGTATGACGCCGGCGCCGACGAGTTCCGCCGGGTGATCTCCCAGCCAAGGCACCGGCGGGCGTTCTTCGCCTGCCTGCGGCAGGTCTACGTCGAGGAGGCCTTCGGGTCGCGCGGCTTCTGGGAGCGGCTGCCCTCGGTGACGGCGCCGGCGCTGTTCGTCTGGGGCCAGCGCGACCGGCTGGTGCCGGCGGGCTTCTCGAGGCACGTGTCCACGGCGCTGCCGAACTCGCGCTCGGTGGTGCTGGAGGACTGCGGCCACGTCCCGCAGTTCGAGTGCCCTGAGCAGACCGAGGCGCTCGTGCGGAGTCTGATCGCCGAGGCGACCGGGCGGCCTAGCTCGCGCGCTGAGCGGACGGTCGGCGCGCGAGGTCGGCGAGCACCTTCTCGCCGAGCTTCCGCGTCTCCCGCTGGTTGAGCAGGAAGCCGACCGCTGCCCCCGCCACAGGGGCGATCCCGATGGAGCCCTTCGCGAAGCGGCGGACCAGCCGAGTGCGCAGCTCGCGCTTGGCCGCCCCGGTGAGCGCCGCCGGCAGCCCGGTGCGGATCGGGTCGATGCCGCGCTGGCGCGCCCACGCGGTCAGGTAGCCCAGCATCCGCCGGGTGCCGGGGCCCTGCGGCGCCTGCCCGAGCGCCTCGTGGAGCTCGGCCACCAGCTTCACCTCGATGGCCAGCTGAGCCAACGTCTCCGCGGCGATGACACCCGGGGCGGTGAGCAACGTCGGGGGCGCGGCCCACTCCACTGACATCACGGCACCGGCCCCCGCGCCGACGGCCGCCGTCACGCGACTGGCCGTGGTGATGAGGGCCGCGGCGAGGTCGAGGCCGGTCAGCCCGCCGTGGTGGGCCGACAAGGTCGCGGCGTCCCGCACCCGGATCCGGGGTGCGACCTCGACGGCCAGGTTGGTGAGCCACCGCCCGGACGCGACCGCGCCGACGCCGGCCGCCTTGGCACTGGTCCCCAAGGCGGCGGACAGCTGGCCGGCGAGCTTGGCGGTCAGCCGCGAGCGCCCGGCCTCGTCGTCCCCGTCGGCGATGCGCGCGACGAGGTCGACGACACCGGGCGGCGTCGCGTCAGGGGTCGGCTCGCCGCTCAGGCGCACTCCTTGCAGACCAGCTGGTTGCCCTTGCCGGACGCCAGCTGGCTGCGGTGGTGGACGAGGAAGCACCGTGAACAGGTGAACTCGTCGGCCTGGCGCGGGAGCACCCGCACCGAGAGCTCTTCGTTGGACAAGTCGGCACCCGGCAGCTCGAGCGACTCGGCCAGGTCGGCCTCGTCCACGTCCACCGTGCCGGACAGCTTGTCTGCCCGGCGTGCCTTCAGCTCCTCGAGGGAGTCCTCGTTGAGGTCATCGTCAGTCTTGCGCGGGCTGTCGTAGTCAGTCGCCATCTTGGTCTCGCCGCCTCCGGTCTCGTGCTGCGCCGTGCAACGCACGAGGCCACTCGTTTGTGCCCGATCTGTCACGCGCCCTACCCACTGGTACGAGCGGCACGCGGGACGGGAAGGATGCCCCACAGCCGCGCTCACGTCCACTCGGCAGGCCAGGAGGTCTCACGATGCCGCTTTACGCCCTTGGTGACCTGGTGCCGAGCGTGCATCCGGAGGCGTTCGTCCACCCCGACGCGGTGGTCATCGGGGACGTGACCATCGGCGCCGGGTCCAGCGTGTGGCCCTCGGCGGTGCTGCGTGGTGACTACGGCTCGATCAGCGTCGGCGAGCGCACCTCGATCCAGGATGGCGCTGTGATCCACGCCACCGCGACAAATCCCACCCGAATCGGGTCAGACTGCGTCGTCGGCCACCTCGCCCACCTCGAGGGATGCACGGTCGAGGACGGCTCGCTGGTCGGCTCCGGGTCGATCGTCCTGCACGACGCGGTGGTGCGGTCGGGCGCGCTGGTCGGGGCCGGGGCCGTGGTCAGCAACCGGGTCGAGGTGCCCGCCAAGGCCATGGCGCTGGGGGTGCCGGCCAAGATCCGCGAGGACGCCGTGCCCGAGGGCTCCTTCGAACCCGCTGTCCAGCTGTACGCGTGGAACGCCAGCCGCTACAAGACCGACCTCCGGCGCATCGACTAGCCAGTGGTCGACGTACCCGTAGCCCGCTTCGAGCAGCTCGTCTCCGACGCGCTCGACTCCCTGCCTCCCGAGCTCGGCCGCCTGATGCGCAACGTGGCGGTCGTCGTGGAGGACGAGCCGGAGGAGGAGGGGCTCTTCGGGCTCTACGAGGGCGTGCCGCTGACGGAGCGCGGTGAGTGGTACGCCGGCGTGCTGCCGGATCGGATCTCGATCTACCGGGTGCCGATCTGCCGGGCCTGCGCGACGGAGGCCGAGGTGATCGAGGAGGTGCGGATCACCGTGGTCCACGAGGTCGCGCACCACTTCGGCATCGACGACGACCGGCTCGACGAGCTGGGCTGGGCCTGACTCGACCTCAGAGCAGGTCGAGGTCGTCCGCGGCCTCGGTCCAGTCGCGCAGCACCTGCTGGAGGGACGCGTCGGTGCCGCCGGCGTAGACCTGCACCTCGAAGTGGGTCACCACGAGCGTGGCCTCCTGCCGCAGGCGCAGCGCCTCGTCCTCGGACTGGAGCTGCAGGAGGTCCTCGAGCGGGCCGGACATGATGAGCAGCCCGCCAGGCCCCCCGGTGACCGACATCCACTCCTCGTGGGCGTGGATCCGGCCCGTCTTGGCCAGGTCGTCGCACCACTGGAGGAAGCGCTCGAACACCTGGAGCGCCAGGCCCTCACGCCCCGGCACGGGCGCACCCCAGCGGAAGACAGCTGCTCCGGTCAGCGCTCCTGAGATCGGTGTCATGACCCCACTGCACTCCCTCGGAGGCCTGAGGTCAACCGGCCAGA
>JAVEEJ010000127.1 GCA_030840515.1 Frankiaceae bacterium
CAGGCCCGGCTGATGTCCCAGGCGCTGCGCAAGATCACCGGCGCGCTGAGCAACAGCGGCACCACGGCGATCTTCATCAACCAGCTGCGCGAGAAGATCGGTGTGTTCTTCGGCAGCCCGGAGACCACCACCGGCGGCAAGGCGCTGAAGTTCTACGCCTCGGTTCGGCTCGACGTGCGCCGGATCGAGACGTTGAAGGACGGCCAGGAGGCGGTCGGCTCCCGGACCCGGGTGAAGGTTGTCAAGAACAAGGTCGCCTCACCGTTCAAGCAGGCCGAGTTCGACATCATGTGGGGCCAGGGCATCAGCCGCGAGGGCTCGCTGATCGACCTCGGTGTCGACAACGGCATCGTCCGCAAGAGCGGCGCTTGGTACACCTACGAGGGCGACCAGCTCGGCCAGGGCAAGGAGAACTCGCGGGCCTTCCTGCGCGACAACCCGGACCTCGCCAACGAGATCGAGAAGAAGATCAAGGAGAAGCTCGGGATCGGCGCACAGCTCGACAAGCCCGCCGATCCGGGCCTCGACCCCGCTCTCGACCCGGCTCTCGACCCCGACCGGCCGATCAACGTCGTGCCGGTGGACTTCTAGCCGGTGCCACGGCCACGTCGCCGCTTCGGGTCGTCAGCTCCTCCCGCCGACGGCCCGAGCGGCGACGACCAGTGGGACAGCGACGCGGATGCCGAGGCGGTCGGGCGCAAGATCCTGCTCGACCAGCTCGCCGGGGCACCGCGCTCCCGCGCCCAGCTCGCGACCGCGCTGAAGCGCAAGCTCGTGCCCGACGAGGTCGCCGAGGCACTGCTCGACCGCTTCACCGACGTCGGGCTGATCGATGACGCGGCCTACGCGGAGACCTACGTCCGGTCCAAGCACGCCGAGCGCGGCCTCGCTGGGCGAGCGCTCAAGGCCGAGCTGACCCGCAAGGGCGTAAGCGCCGAGGTGGCCGCGGTCGCCACCGAGGGGATCGACGCCGACCAGGAGCTGGCCACCGCCAGGGCGCTGGTCGCGAAGCGCCTGGGGTCCGTCAGAGGGCTGGCGCCGGAGGCCCAGGTGCGCCGGCTGGCCGGCGGGTTGGCCCGCAAGGGCTACGCCCCCGGCTTGGCCTACCGAGTGGTGCGCGAGGCCCTTGCCACGGTGGAGCTGCCCGACGACCCCGAGCTCGACGACTGACCAGGCGGCGGTGATCTTGCCGACTCGTGGCTGGCGACCTAGCCTCAGGGGGTTCGAGGAGACGCCCGGACAACCGGGCTCTAGATAGCAGGACCAGGAACACCTGAGCAGCTCAAGCGGTAACTGAACGCCGGGACACCGGCGCTGACACCCGAACCTGACGCGTGCGCTCCAGCAACGGGCGAGTGCGTGAGGTGAGCCGCCGCATCTGTTCCTGGCCGTGCCCTCCTCGACGTGACGGGTGAGGAGGCGGTGGTGGGACCGGTCGAGATCCTCCTCGTCGCGGTGGGGGCGGTGGCCGTGACCGCCGTACTCGTCCTGCTCGTTGCGGTGCTCCGTCGCGGGAGCGCTCCGCTCCCGCCCGACGCCCCCAGCGCCATGCACGTGGTGCTGCCTGGTTCGGCGGACCTGGCGCACGACGCCGATCTGATGCTCGCCGAGGCCCGGGCTGACGCCGTGCTCGCCGAGGCGAGGGCCGAAGCCGAGCGGCTCAGGCTCGAGGCAGACCGGATCCGCGCCGAGGCCGACCGGGCGCGGGCTGAGGTCGATCGCGCCCGGCTCGAGGCCGAGCGGCTCAGCGCCGACGCGGTCCGCGCCCAGGCCGACGCCGAGACCGTCCGGGCCGACGCCACAAGGGATGCCGAGCGGGTCCGGGAGGAGATCGCCGAGCTCAAGGCGGACCTCGAGCGTCGGGAACACCGGCTGGCTGAGCGTGAGGAGCGGTTCGACAACGTCCAGCGCCGGGTCGAGGCCCGTGACGCCGAACTGGCCGAGCACGAAGCGGCCCTCGAGCGGCGCAAGCTCGAGCTCGCCGACCTCGAGGAGGCCCGGCGCGCCGAGCTCGAGCGGGTCGCCGGTCTGACGGCGGCCGACGCCAAGGCCGAGCTCGTCAGCGCGATCGAGGCGCAGGCCAAGCGCGAGGCGGCGGTAACCGTCCGGGACATCGAGGCGGAGGCCAAGGAAGAGGGCGAGGGCCGGGCCCGGAAGATCGTGACGCTGGCGATCCAGCGCGTCGCGAGCGAGCAGACCTCCGAGAGCGTCGTGAGCGTGCTGCACCTGCCGAGCGACGAGATGAAGGGCCGCATCATCGGTCGCGAGGGCCGCAACATCCGGGCCTTTGAGACGGTCACCGGGGTCAACCTCATCATCGACGACACCCCTGAGGCGGTGCTTCTGAGCTGCTTCGACCCGGTGCGGCGCGAAGTCGGCCGGATCACGCTCGAGAAGCTCGTGCTCGACGGGCGGATTCACCCGCACCGCATCGAGGAGGTGCATGAGAGCAGCAAGGCCGAGGTCGAGCAGCTGTGCGTGCGGGCAGGGGAGGACGCCCTCGTCGACCTCGGCCTCACGGACATGCACCCTGAGCTCATCAACCTGCTGGGCACGCTGCGCTACCGCACCTCCTACGGCCAGAACGTCCTCAAGCACCTGGTGGAGAGCGCGCACATCGCGGGGATGATGGCCAGCGAGCTGCGGCTCGATCCGATGCTGCTCAAGCGCTGCGCCGTGCTGCACGACGTCGGCAAGGCCCTGACCCACGAGGTGCAGGGCAGCCACGCCCTCATCGGGGCCGAGATCGCGCGCAAGTACGGCGAGGTCGACGACGTCGTGCACGCGATCGAGGCTCACCACGGGGAAGTCGAGCTGCGCACCGTGGAGGCCGTGCTGACGCAGGCCGCCGACTCCATCAGCGGTGGGCGGCCCGGGGCACGTCGTGAGTCGCTGGAGCACTACGTGCAGCGGCTCGAGCGCATCGAGGCGATAGCGGCCGAGAAGCCCGGGGTCGAGAAGGTGTTCGCGATGCAGGCCGGCCGGGAGATCCGGGTCATGGTCCAGCCGGAAGCGATCGACGACCTCCAGGCCCAGGTGCTGGCCCGCGAGATCGCCAAGCAGGTGGAGGACGAGCTCACCTACCCCGGCCAGATCCGGATCACCGTCGTGCGGGAGTCGCGGGCCACCGAGTACGCCAGGTAAAGCCGTTCCTCCCGGGGAGAGCGCATCTGGCATCGATTGGGGGGTTACGGGGAAGGCCGACGTAGGGTGAAAGCCCCCCGACGCTCGGAGCACATGTGTCTGCAACCCCCCGCCGCTTCCTCGCGGTGACCACTGTCGCCGGTCTCGCCGCCCTCCTCGCCACCACACCGGGTGGCGCCGCCCAGCACTACTGGACGGGGGACGACGCCGCGATCGCACGGGCGAAGGCAGCCAACGGGCCCTCCATCGACAGCGCGTTCCGGCTCGAGGGCTCGCCGAGGACGAGTCGCGCGGCGATGGCCGCGCTGGCCAACGACCCGCCGCACGTCGACCCGGCGGCCTTCAACCTCGCCGCGTGGCGCGCAGCCCAGAGCCTCGGCACCGTCGGCGGCGCGTGGAAGCAGGTCGGACCCAAGGCCGGCTACCTGGAGGACCCCAACCGCGGTGAGGGCTTCGACGGCCGGATGCCCGGCACCGGCATCGTGCTCAGCATGGCGAGCGACCCCCGTGACACCACCGGCAAGACCGTCTTCGCCGGCACCGGGGGCGGGCTGTGGAAGACCACCAACGGCGGCACCACCTGGACCTACGGCGCCGGCATCCCCGCGGTGCCGATCGGAGGCGTGGGCGTCGACCCCAGCAATCCGAATTACGTGTACGCCGGCACGGGTCAGGCGTTCCAGGGCGGCGGCGAGGGCGGCGGGCTCGGCGTCTTCGTCTCCAAGGACGGCGGCAAGACCTTCACTCGGCCGGTCAGCAACGTCCGGGGCAACGGAGCCCAGGAGGTCACGGTTTCCTCGGCTGGAGTCGCGTTCGTCGCGACCAGCGGGGGCCTGTTCCGCTCCACCGACCACGGCGTGCACTGGGAGGACGTGCGGCTCCCCACCAACGCGGCGGGCACCGCCCCCGCGACCGGGACCCCCGTCGGGAGCTGGACCAGTGACGTGAAGGTGCGCCCGGGTCACCCCAACGAGGTCTACGCGGCGGTGGGCTACGTCGCCGGGCAGATCAAGACACCCGACGGCGTCAACGCCGCTCCGGGCAACAACCTCTACCGCTCGTTCCAGAGCGGCAAGCCGGGCAGCTGGGTGCGGGCGGACGTGAAGAGCCCGACGGGCTGGGAGCAGTCGCCCGACATGAGCACCGACCCGATCGGGCGCACCAAGCTCGCGTTCAGCCCTGACGGCGTCACGCTCTGGGCCCTTGTCGCCGACGCGGGCAACCGCTCCGCCAAGACGGTGGGCGACCAGGCGATCCCAGCCGGGGTCGGGCACGACACCTCGCTCAACGGCATCTACCGCACCGACGTGGGCGGCCTCGAGTCCAACCTGGTGTGGGTCTTCAAGGGCAACTCGAAGACCCTGCTCATCGCGCCCGGCGGCTCCCAGCCGGTGCTCTCCGCGGCGAACGCGTTGGGCTACAACCCGGGCATCCAGGCTTGGTACAACGGCTGGATTGCGGTCAACCCGGTCGACCCGACGCAGATCTTCCTCGGCGAGGAAGAGGTCTACGCCTCGGTCGCCAACACCGGAGCGAGCACTCCCGCAGAGGCGGTCAAGCCGCTGGTCTTCAAGGTCATCGACCGCTACCTGTCGCCATGTGCGCTGACCGGGCCGCAGGTCTGCCCGCCGGGCACGCCCTACTACTCGGGCACCTCGACCCACCCCGACCAGCACGCCGGTCTGCCCCTGGCCACCGGCGCGAACCACGACGGCGTCCGGCTCTGGGTCGGCAACGACGGCGGCTTCTTCCACCAGGACGCGCACTCGACGACCGACGACGCCGGCTTCGACAACGACAGCTGGACGACGGGCGGCCACGTCAACACGCTGCTGCCCTACCGGGCGGTCAAGGGCAGTGATGGCTCGGTCATCGCCGGTCTGCAGGACAACGGGACGGTCAAGTACTACCCCGGTGACGGAGTGGGCGTCGAGATCTGCGGCGGCGACGGATCCGGTGTCGCCATCGCCCGTGATCGACCGAACGTCTTCTACTGCCAGGCCAACGGCTCGCTGTCGGTGACCACCGACGGTGGCAAGACCACCAGTGACGCAGGAGCGCCGGCCGCGCCGGCGTTTGCGCCTGCCGTCTTCTCGATGGACCCGACCAACGACGACGAGCTCATCATCGGCGACACATCGGTCTACCAGACCGTCAAGGGTGCCGCTTCGGGCTCGAGCGACTGGGTCACCGTCTTCGCCAACCCGACGCAGAACGGCGGGCAGGCTGCGACCTCCGCGACCGACACCTACGGCAACGCCGCCTACGAGTCGTTCGCCTTCTTCGACTCAAGCTCGGTCAAGGCATCCGAGAGCGCGACCGACCGCGGCCTCGCGACCAACGTGAAGGCTGGCTGCGACGCGAAGGCGGCGTCCAGCGCGTGCTGGCACGCGGCCAAGCTCAAGGGCATGCCGGTGCGTCAGATCCAGGCACTGGCCATCAACCCCGCGAACGTCAAGCAGGTCTACCTCGCCACCGGCATCGCCAGCGTCGTGCGCTACGACTTCGGCGGCGTGACGGCACCGCGCATCCTGCTGTCATCGGACGCAGGCGAGACCGTCAAGGACGTCAGCGGCAACCTGCCGCGCGGCAACTACTGGGACGTCAAGGTCTTCAACAAGCGCGTCTACGTCGCCGGTGACTTCGGCGTCTTCAGCGCCCCGGTCGGCTCCAGCAGGTGGAGCCGCTTCGGCACCGGCATGCCGGTGACTCGGGTGTTCGGCCTGAGCGTGTCGGGGGACCGCACCGAGATCGTGGCCTCCACCTACGGCCTCGGCGTCTGGACGCTGAAGGCGTCGTCCAAGCCGGTCACGCTGCCGAAGCCCCCTGTGAAGACCGGGAACCTCGGCGGCTCGTACGGCGGAGGCAAGCCACCGAACACGGGCGGGCTCGCGACCACCGGACTCGGCGCCGGCACTCCCGTCCTCGCGCTCGGCCTGCTGGGTCTCGCCGCGCTGACCTGGCGTCGCCGTCGGCTGTCCCAGGGGTAAGCGGCGCTTCACCCGGGGAGGACCCAGGTCCCCAAGCAACGGAGGACCCGTGCTCGCCGTACTCGCCGCCATCGTGTTCCTGCTCGGCCTGCTCAAGGTCGACATCGGCAGCATCAGCCTGCTTTACCTGGGCCTGCTGCTGCTCGCGCTGCACCTGGCCTTCCCGAAGAGCGTCGGCCTGCTCGGCCGCCGACGCTGACGGTCCGCTGAGCTCAGCGGCTGGCCGGACCCGCCCAATCAGGGAACGGCGACAGCGCCGGGGCAGCGACCTCGGTGAAGTAGCGCACGGTCCAGTAGGGCGTCAGGAAGTCGATGCCGGGTTCGCGATGGCTCGGGTCCTGCTGACCGTCGAGGGCGGTGGGCGGCGCCTGCCACAGGAAGTCGGCCGGCGGGCGCTGCACGACCGGAAGCGGTGCCGCGGCGCGCAGGTGCGAGGGATCGCTGAAGGGCGCTGTCTCGGGGTACCAGGCGACCGACCCGCTGGGGGCCTGGTCGATGAGCAGTTCCGACCGGTCCACGGGCACGCACTCCAGGTCTGCACCGCACCTGGCGCTGTTGCGCACTGGGCCGCCCCCCGTGACCGCGGCTCGGTAGTCCAGCCACTGCTCGAGATGGGTCACCGCGGCGTCGCGCCGGGCCGGCTCCCCGGTGAGGCCGAAGGTGAGGGCCTCGAAGTGCGCGTTCACGTCGTCGCGTGTGGTCTTGTCCATCACGGCGAAGCCGCGGGCGAACAGGTCGCGCTCGCTGCCAACCGTCGTGCGCAGCAGGTTGAAGCCGAGCAGGTGGTTGAGGTTGAACTTGAAGTAGCTGCTGCTCGGCTGCGCGGCGTCGACCTGCATGTTGGCGGCGACGAGCGGGCCCTGGCTCGCCAGCTCCTCTGCCCAGATGGCGTCCCAGGTCTGCTTGTCCGCCGCCGTGCCCGCCGTGTCGGCTACGTGGCGCGCGGCGTTGACGATGTTCAGCCGAGCCAGCGGCACGTGCTCCATCAGCGGTGAGACGAACCCGTCCTCGTCGTTGTTGGTGCCGACCGCGCCGTTGGGGCGCACGTGGTTCCAGCCGTGCGCGACCAGGTAGTGCGCCATCGCGAGGAGGTCGTCGCGCACCTGGGCGCGCAGCCGCGGCTCGTCGCCCGTGACGAGGTCGAAGGCGGTGAGCATCCCGAACGTGAGCCCCGCGTAGGTGTCACGGCTCGGCGACGTCTCGCAGTAGTAGGTGACGCCGTCACCGTGCGTCCAGGTGATCTCGTAGACGTGGTTGCTGCTGTCGTTCACCGGGTTGTTCGGGTCGTGGTTGGGCGGGCTGATGCCCATCGGCCCGAGCCCCTTGGGGGTGCAGCCGCGCGTCACCAGTCCACGCTCGCCGTGGACCACCCCACCGCCGTAGTCGAGGGTGTGCGGGCCACGGGGATCCGATGTGTTGACCCGAGGCGGCAGGTTGGGGGTGCCCACCCAGTCCTCGGCGATGCTCACGTCGCGGTGCTGCGCGTCGAGGATGGTGCGCACCCGCTGCAGTGCCTCATCGCGCTGTGCCGTCCAGCCTGCAATGGCGTCGCGGGTGGCCCGGCTGTTGTCGTGCTGGCCGGCGAGCTCGCCCAGGTGGGCCTTGGCCACCGCGTAGCGCATCGACTCGCCGCCGACGTACACGCCGCTCCAGAGCTGGGTGTCACCCCAGTAGGGCGCCCGGATGACGTGGCCGGGGAGCTGCGCGGGGGAGTCGAAGTCGACGGGTACGACGTGGCCGACCTGGAGCGCATCGGTGATCTTCGCCTCGAGATCGGCCATCGCCGCGCTGTCGGCAGACCCCGCAAGCGCGGTGGTGGCCGCAGGCTCTGGATGCCCGGCGTGCGCTGTCGGAGCGGCCACGGCCAACGCCGCCGCGAGCACGACGCCGAAGCGGAGAGCGTGAGGCATGCACGAGAATGTATTGCCTCAATACAAACTCGCGCTAGGGAGAGCGGGCCGGCTCGATACCCTGGCCGCTTGTGAGCGCGCGCACGTATGAGGTCCGCACCTACGGGTGCCAGATGAACGTGCACGACTCCGAGCGGCTCTCTGGCCTGCTCGAGGACGCCGGCTACCTGCGCGCCGCCAGCGGTGAGCAGGCCGACGTGGTGGTGCTCAACACCTGCGCGGTGCGGGAGAACGCGGACAACAAGCTCTACGGCAACCTCGGGCACCTCGCGCCGGTGAAGGCGAGCACGCCGGGCATGCAGATCGCGGTCGGCGGGTGCCTCGCGCAGAAGGACCGCGGCGAGATCGTGCGACGCGCGCCGTGGGTCGACGTGGTCTTCGGCACGCACAACATCGGCTCGCTGCCGGCGCTGCTCGAGCGCGCGCGGCACAACGCAGAAGCGCAGGTCGAGATCCTCGAGTCGCTCGAGGTGTTCCCCTCCACACTCCCGACCCGCCGGGACTCGCCGTACTCGGCCTGGGTGTCGATCAGCGTCGGGTGCAGCAACACCTGCACGTTCTGCATCGTCCCGTCGCTGCGCGGGACCGAGCAGGACCGCCGGCCGGGCGACATCCTGGCCGAGGTGCAGGCCCTGGTCGCCGAGGGAGTCATCGAGGTCACCCTGCTCGGCCAGAACGTGAACAGCTACGGCGTGGACCTCGGCGACCGGCAGGCCTTCGGCAAGCTGCTGCGGGCAGTGGGAGCGCTGGACGGAATCGAGCGGGTGCGCTTCACCAGTCCGCATCCGCGCGACTTCACCTCCGACGTCATCGCGGCGATGGCCGAGACGCCGACCGTCATGCCGGCGCTGCACATGCCGTTGCAGTCGGGCTCCGACGAGGTGCTCAAGCGGATGCGACGCAGCTATCGGCAGTCGCGGTACCTCGGGATCATCGACGAGGTCCGGGCAGCCATGCCCGAGGCCGCCATCACCACCGACATCATCGTCGGCTTCCCCGGCGAGACCGAGGCAGACTTCGAGCAGACCCTGCACGTCGTGCGCGAGGCGAAGTTCAGCGCCGCCTTCACCTTTCAGTACTCGCCGCGACCGGGGACGCCTGCGGCCGAGTACGAGGAGCAGGTGCCCAAGGCCGTCGTTCAGGAGCGGTATGAGCGGCTGGTCGTCCTCATGGACGAGGTGGCCTGGGACGGGGCCAAGACGCAGGTGGGCCGCGTGGTCGAGGTCCTGGTCGCCGAGGGGGAGGGCCGCAAGGACGCCACCACCGCGCGGATGTCCGGCCGGGCGCATGACGGACGGCTCGTGCACTTCTCGCTCGGTGCCAGCGGTGAGCGGCCGCGACCAGGGGACCTGGTCGACGTCGAGATCAGCTACGCCGCGCCCCACCATCTCAACGCCGACGGCGGCCCGCTGGCTGTGCGTCGCACGCGCGGCGGCGACGCGTGGGAGCTGCGCCAGGGCACGTCCTCGCCCGTGCCGGGCGTCCTGCTTGGGATGCCGGCGCTCGGAGTGCCCGCGTCCTGAGCGTTACGGGCGAGCGCAGCCGTCGTACCACCCCCTGACACCCCGGGAGGGCGCATGCGCTGGCGGCTTGTGGCTGTTGCCGGACTGCTTGGTGCTGCGGCCGTTGCGCAGCCGACCATCGCGTCGCCGAGTGCGCCGGTGCCACACGGCGTGGTCGCGGTCATCGACACCGGGATCAACCCCTACAACGTGGTCTTCCGCGACCGCTCGGCCGCTGCCTACCGCTACCCGGGCAGCTACCTGCCGGGCTTCCCGAAGAACGTCCCCGCGCTGCGGCTGACCCTCGACGCCCCCAGCTACAAGGCCGCTCTGGCGAAGGACTGCACCCGAGTCTGGGCCCATGTGAAGACCGGCCAGCTCTACTGGATTCCGGGCACCAAGATCGTCGGCGCGATCACGTTCCGGCCGACGATGACGGCGGCCTGCGCGGGCTTGGCCACCTCCTCGATCCTCGACACCTACTGGCACGGGACGATGACCGCTTCGCGCGCCGTCGCGAGCGGGTACGGCGCCTGCCCGGACTGCCGCATCGTCGTCGTGCAGGCCATCGACGGCTTCGGCATCAACAACATGGAGGAGGCCTCCCAGGCAGCCATCAAGGGCTTGCAGTTCGCCGCCGCGAACAGCGGCTGGATCGACGCCGACACCAACTCGTGGGGCGCCACCACCCCCTATGACCCGACGGGTCGCACCGGGTTGTTCAGCGCGAGCCCCGCGCTCATCCGAGCGGTCGAGAAGGCATCCACGAGCCACCTGTCGTTCTACGCCTCGGGCAACGGCGCGGCCAACGCCAACCTGCCGCCACCGCGCACCACCTTGGGGTTCGGGCAGGTCACTCCGTCCGCCATCGTGGTCGGAGGGATCGACTCCGGACACATGCTCAGCTGGCCCAACGTGCCGGTGCACCTGGCCGCGGACGCCTGCGATGACTTCGGTGCCTCGAACACCAGCACCACACTGTCCTCGCCCACAATCGGAGGAGGCACCTCCGCAGCGACTCCTTACACGGGCGGCGGTGCGGTGCGTGAGCTGATGACGGCACGGCGCCTGCTGGGTGACTCCGGCACGGGTGTGCACGGCGGTGTCGTGGCGCGCGGGCGCCCGGGCCTGGTGCGGGCGGGGCCGCTGGCGGACGGGATCCTCACCGTGGCCGAGTGGCGCCGGGTGCTGCTCGCCACAGCCACCACGCGTCCGGCTGCCGAGCCGACGGACGGCCCCACTTGCCCCAATGCGCTGGCGAAGTGGAGCGACGTCCCTGCCGGGTTCCCCGAGTGGACGCTCATCGGCTACGGCAGCGTCGACACGCCCGCCCGCAGCGCGGCAGCCGCGGTCTACGCGGGGACGGCCATGCTCCCCGACCGGACGGCGACCGACGCCTTCTTCACCGTGCGGGACGCCGCCGTGACCGCGCAGTACACGGCCTACACCGCGGTGCCTTAGCCAAGGAGCCGACTGCAACCACGGGCCAGCTTTCTGCCCTAGCCTTCTCGCCATGGGGAGGGGATCGCCAGTGATCAGGCGCGCGCTCGCGGGCCTCGTGGTCGCCGGCGCGGCCTTGGTCGGGTCGAGCGCTCCCGCCACCGCCGACCCGATTCCGCCCAGCTGCCCCGAGGGAGGGCTCGGCACGGCCGATTGCCCGTACATCGACAACACCGACAGCGGCTTCGGGTCGGGAGACAGCGACCCCTCGGGCATGTTCGCCGGGTTCTTCCTCCTCGCTCTTCTCGTGGGCGGGGGGACCATGCTCTACAAGGTGAGCGTGGCCAAGGACATGGCACGCAGGGCCGGGCTGGATGAGCACGACGCCGCGGTCGCGACGGTGTTCAGCGAGGACGGCTTGGCTGCGACCTACATCGCGTCCAGCCTGCAACCGCGGCACAGCGCGTCGGCTGCCGCCCCGCCGGCGCAGCGCTCGGTCGAGAGCCGGCTCGCGGAGTTGAAGCGGCTGCGCGACAAGGGGCTCGTCTCGGCAGGCGAGTACGACGCCCGACGCGACGCGATCCTCGCCGAGCTCTGACTCAGTCGGCCTGGGCGAGCCACTCGCGCTGGGTCGCCAGCGCCGCCTCTGTCTCCGCGACCAGCCCGGCGTCCCCGGCTGCCTGAGCGCGCTCGAGCCGCTTCTCCAGCTTGGCGATCGACTCCTCGAGCCGGATCACCATGGGCGATGAGGATGGTCGGGCGGTCTTCCATTTGGCGTCGACTGCGTCGCGGACCCGCTGCTCAGCACGGCGCATCCGCTCGTCGAACGCACCCATGAGCTCGCGCGGGACCTTGCCGGCCTTGTCGTAGCGGTCCTGGATGTCGCGCAACCGCGACTGGGCAGCGGCCGGGTCGTCGAGCGAGAGCCGCTCCGCTTCGACGATGATCGCCTCCTTCGCAGCCGCGTTGCCCTGCTGCTCTGCGTCACGCTCGGAGAACGTCGCGTGCCGCGCGGTGAAGAAGGCGTCCTGTGCCGTCTTGAACCGGGCCCACAGCTTCTCGTCCACGTCCTTGGGCGCGCGCCCGGCGGTCTTCCACTCGACCATCAGGTCCTTGAAGCGCTTCGCGGTCGCGCCCCACTCGGTAGACGTGGCCAACGTCTCCGCCTCGGCGACCAGCTTCTCCTTCGCCGCCGCGAACTCCTTGCGCTGCTCGTCGAGCTGGGCGAAGTGCGCCCCGCGCCGGCGGGTGAACCCGTCGCGGGCGGTGCGGTAGCGCTTCCAGAGCTCAGCGTCGGTCGTCCGGTCGATCCGGATCGTCTTCCACTCCTCGCCGATGGCGCGGATCCGGTCGCCGGCCGACTTCCAGTCACTCGTCTCGGCAAGCCGCTCGGCCTCCTCGGCGAGAGCGGTCTTGCGCGCAACGGCCGCGGCGTTGGCTTCGGCCTTCTTGGCCTTGCGCTCCTCGACCTTGGCCGCCACCTGGTCCTGCATGTCCGCGATCCGCTTGGCGAGCCCTTCGAGGTCGCCGACCGCGGCGGCAGTCGGGACGGCCGCGGCGAGCTTGTTCAGCGCGGCCGCGGTGGCGACCGGGTCTCCGGCACCTGCCTTGAGGCGCTGGCCGAGCAGGGTGACCTCACTCGCGAGCGCTTCGTACTTGCGCCGGAAGAAGGCGAGACCCTCGGCCGGCTCGCCGGCCTGCCACGAGCCGACGACGCGCTCGCCCTCAGACGTGCGCACGAAGACCGTGCCGTCGTCGGCGACCCGACCCCACTCACTGGTCGCGTCCTGGGTCTCGCTCATCAGATGAATCCCTCCGCGGGCATTCTGGCAGGCTGCGGCGGGTGCTCGTCACTGCCGCCTTCGTTCCCGCGGCCCCGGTCCTGGTGCCACGCGTCGCGGGGGGTGCAGCCGCCGAGCTCGACGAGGTGCGAACAGCGTGCCTCGCCGCCATCTCCACCACGCTCGCCGCGCTGCCGGAGCGAGTCATTGTCCTGGCCTCGGGCCCCGGCCGCCGGTGGCCGGCGCAGCGGCCGAGCTTCTCCCGGCTCGGGCTGGACGACGGACCAGCCGACGACCGCCCGGTCGCCCTTCAGCTCGGCCGCTGGCTGCTCGAGGAAGCCGGCTGGGCGGGCCCGGTGGAGGACTGGACGGTGGACGGATCGAGTACGCCGGATCTGGGCTCCGCAGCGGTCGCCGTACTCGTCGCCGGAGATGGAACGGCCCGCCGCTCGCCGAGTGCTCCGGGGTACTTCGACCCCGCTGCCGAGGCCTACGACGAGGCGGTCGCCGAGGCGCTGGCCGCTGTCGACACTGCCACGCTGCTCAGCCTCGACCCCGCCGACGACCGGCGACTGCTCGTGCAGGGCCGGGCCGCCTGGCAGGCCGCGGCGCGGGCCGCCGACGCCGAGCCGGGGGACTGGTCGGGAGCGCTGCTCTGGTCCGGCGCCCCGCTCGGGGTCGGTTACTTCGTGGCGACCTGGCGTCGCTGACGGCGCACCAACGCCGCGGTCACGAGCAACGCCAGAGCAAGCAGCGGCAGTCCAGCCGACAGGCCCGTGGTGGCCAGCCCGCCGCCCGAGCCAGAGCCAGAACCCGAACCGGAGCCTGACCCGCTCGTGCCTCCCGGCGCACCCTTGCCCTCGGCTGCCGGCGCGACGGCGGCGCCACCGATCCGGTAGTCCATCGCCGGGGTGGCGTCGATCAGGTTGGGCGGGGTGTAGGTCGACAGCTCGCCGTTCTCAGGAGTGCTCCCGAGCACGATGGTCGGCCCGGTCTGCGTCGTCGTGAGCCCGGTGACGCTGTACAGGCCCTGGCCCTTCGAGGGCGACCCCACATCGGTCAGCGGCACGGTCCACTCGATGCGCGAGCCCACGATCTTGCCCGGGACCGTCTTCTGCTTCGAGTAGATGAAGTACTTGGCATGGGTGCTGTCGAGGGAGTCCGTCGAGCCCAGGTAGAAGCTCGGGCTCTGACCGGACACCGACTCCATGCCGACGTAGAAGATGTTGCCGTCGCCGGCTGCGTGGTAGGTCGGCGCGGCCCAGCGCACCATCCACTCGCCGGTCGTCCCGCCGAAAGTCGGTGAGAAGGACAGGTTCTCGGCGAGACCGCTGAGCGCCGTGTCGAGCGTCACCTTGAGGTGCTTGCTGTCGGGCTGCGTCACCGTCACACCGCGCAGGTCGAGGCCCGTCCCGCCCGCACCTATGTCTTGGCCCACATGGCTGAAGAAGGCGTCCGGGAAGCCCTTGCCCGTGGGATCGGCCACGTGGCCGAAGGGGCGGCGCTTGTCACCGGTGATCGTGCCGACCGACTTCAGCAGGCTCGGACCGCTGGTCTGCGTGGCCACCATCGTCGGGCCAGCAGCCTCCGGTGGGCTCTGCCCGCTGCCCGAGGTGAAGTCGGCGTTGCGGTTGTTGGAGGTGTCGTCCACGTAGGTCACGATCGCCTCGCCCTTGAGGCCGGTCTGCACCTGCATGTAGTCGCCGAGGGAGCGGTCGGGAGACCCGCCGAGGCCCTGTGTCGAGATGTTGCCGAACTTCACCTGGTGGTCGCTCACCTTCACCTGCGTGAAGTGCGGGCTGGCCGCAAGGCCGTCGCTGGAGGCGGCGTAGTAGACGTCCCAGGTCCCGTGGTCGAGGCTGTCCGGGCCGAACGCGCCGTTCTCCTTGGCCTGCGGGGCGCCGTACCAGGCAATGCCTACCCGACCGGGGTCACCCGCGGTGACCCACGGGAAGACGTTGTTGTTGAGGTTGGGAGCACTCACCAGGTGGCGCTTGGTCCAGGTAGCCCCACCGTTCTTCGACGCCGCGAAGTACACGCGCTGCGGAGCGCTCTGGTTGTTGCCTGCGGCCGGTGCCTCGACCCACGTGGCGTAGATGCCCCCCTTGGTGTCGAGCGCGATCGAGACAAAGGTGTAGACGTTCACGCCCTGGTCGGCCGGGCGCACGATGAGGTCGTGCCAGAGCGGGTTGACCCGGCCCGGGTCGGTGGGGTCGAAGTTCGTCGGGTCGGTGCACGCGTCTGCGACCTCGGCGGCGGTCTTGCCGGCGCCGCTGGCGCCCGTCCCGTGGCAGGTCGAGATACGCACGTCGTTGCTCGCCGAGTCGCTGTGCGCGATGTAGATCGAGTGCTGGTAGGGCCCGCCTGGGGTGTTGTCGACCAGGATGCCGCCCGGGATGCTCTCCTCGTCGGTGACGACTGCTGCGGGGGTGACGCAGGGCGTCGGCGCTAGCCCGCAGCCCACGGAGCCGCCGTACTTCACTCCGTCGTTGGACTCGTTGATCACAAGCTGGTTGTCGCCCTCGTGCCCTGGCGACGTGCCCTGCAGGATGTTGTCGTAGGTGAAGTAGGCGCGCGCATCGCCGGCACCCGTGCCAAGCGCAGAGGTGCCGCCGTTGTCGTCAATCGCCAGCCATTGGCGGTCGACGCCCGCGCCCGTCACCGAGGTGCAGCTGGTGCTGAACGTCCGGCCCTCGTCCGTCGTACGCGAGTTGGAGAAGTTCGTCAGGCCCTGCAGGTCGGCGAACACCACGCTGCCGTCGACCTTGCTGATCTGGGCGTCGGTGTCACCGCCGCCCACGCACGTGCCCGGCTTGCCCACGGCGTTGGACTCCACCGGGTGGAAGGTCCGCGCGCCGTCTTCTGAGCGGTGGATGTAGGAGATGGTGGTCGAGAAGCCGTTCGGCCAGGTCGAGAAGATGTGCCCGCGGCTGGCCTTGTGGCTCGCGTCGACAGCGACGTCTGGCTCGTAGCCCGGGTGGAAGTGGTCCACCACCGCTGGCGTCCCGAAGCCTGGCTTGGCCGCAGCGGCGTCCGCGCTCGGCGTACTCGCAGCCGCCAGGGCGACCGAGCCCCCCAGAACGGCGGCGAAGGCGGCGGCAGGCAGGCGGCGGGAACGGGAAGAACGGGGGGAGAGGGGCATGCGGTCATCATGCCCCTCAAACGCCATGGTCACGCCACAGGCGGCACCGGGCAGGATGCAGGCGTGCCCGCGCCACCCGTTGTCGTCGTCGTGGGACCCACCGCTGCCGGCAAGAGCGACCTCGGGATCGAGCTGGCGCTCGCATTAGGCGGCGAGGTCGTCAATGCCGACTCGATGCAGCTCTATCGCGGGATGGACGTCGGCACGGCCAAGCTCTCTCCTGACGAGCGGCGCGGGGTGGCCCACCACCTGCTCGACATCTGGTCGGTCCGGGAGGCGGCCAGTGTCGCTGACTACCAGCGGCGGGCGCGGCTGGAGGTCGACCGGCTGCGGGCCGGCGGAAGGGTCCCGGTCCTGGTCGGCGGCTCCGGGCTCTACGTCCGCGCCGTCGTGGACCGGCTCGACTTTCCCGGCACCGATCCGGAGCGACGAGCCCTGCTGGAGGCCGAGCTCGCTGAGGTGGGGTCAGGTGCCCTGCACCAACGGCTGGCGGGACTGGATCCGGCTGCCGCCGCCGCGATCCTCCCGAGCAACGGGCGCCGGATCGTGCGCGCGCTCGAGGTGATCGACCTGACCGGTCGGCCGTTCAGCGCCTCCCTGCCTGACTACGAGCCCGTGTACGACGCGGTTGTGGTCGGCGTCGACTTCGACGCTGAGCAGCTCGACGAGCGCATCGGGCGGCGCGTCGACCGGATGTGGGAGCAGGGGTTCGTGGAGGAGGTGCGTCGGCTCGAGGCTGAGGGGCTGCGCGACGGCGTCACAGCCAGCCGCGCGCTCGGGTACGCGCAGGTGCTGGCCCTGCTCGACGGACGGTGGGACGAGGCCACGGCCCGGGTGCAGACGGCGCTGGCGACCCGACGGTTCGCCCGGCGGCAGCGCTCCTGGTTCAGGCGGGACCCCCGCGTGACCTGGCTCGAAGGGGGCAGTCCGGAGATGGTCACGAGGGCTATGGCGTTGGTGCGCGCCCGGTGGTCCAATGGGCCGGTCGGGTGATCTTCGCGCTCTGGCAAGGAGGTGGCGGGTCATGTCCGCTCCTGCGCCGAGTTCGGCTGAGCCGCCGGGTCGGGCTGCGGCGTCCCACGCCGCTACCAGGCCCGCCGATGTCGATGCGTTCGACCCTGACCTGATCCCCGACCTCGAGCTCGCCCTGGAGCACGACGAGCTGGTCCTGCACTACCAACCGGAGATCGATCTCGCCAGCGGCGCCGTCGTGGCGATGGAGGCCCTGCTGCGCTGGCGCCACCCCGGTCGCGGCCTGCTGTGGCCCCGGGACGTGCTGCCAGTCGCCGCCGCCAGCGGTCTCGAGGGGCGGCTTGGGGCGTGGGTCCTGCGCCACTGCGTGACCGAGGCTGCCGCCTGGCGGACGCTCCCCGGCCGGGTTGCGGACGAGCAGCGCCAGCTGTGGGCCAACGTGTCCGCCGGCCAGCTCGTGGAGCCGGGCTTCGTCGAGGAGGTCGGGGCTGCGGTTGCAGCCGCCGAACTGGCGCCCGGCACGCTCGGCCTCGAGGTCACCGAGGAGGCGATCGAGCGGGCCGGCAGCGATGCGCCCCGGCTGTTCGCCGCCCTGCGTGACGCCGGTGTCGCCCTGGCCGTCGACGACTTCGGGACGTGGTACTCCTCGCTGGCCACCCTCGGGGACCTCCCGTTCGACGCGGTCAAGCTCGACCGCACCTTCGTCCGGGGCGTGGGGTCAGACCTCGAGGACGACACGATCGTGGCCAGCGTCGTGAAGCTGGCCCACGCGCACGGCTTGTACGTCGTCGCCGAGGGAGTGGAGTCCTGGGCCGAGGGCGCCCGGCTCTGCGAGCTGGGCTGCGACCGGGCGCACGGCTACCTGTTCAGCGGTCCGCAGGAGTCGGCCCGCGCACGCATGCTGCTGGTGCGCGGCCTCGGGTGGACCACGCCCGGACTGAAGGGCATGCCGAACCCGCGGACGACCGTGGACCAGGAGAGCGCAACCTCGCCGGGCTAGCCCATCTCCTCCTGCATCTGCACGTCCAGGTTGTAGAACGACGGCGGCCCGTCGCAGAGCGCGCCCATCTTCTCGGCGAACTCCGAGGTGTCCGCACGCGCCGAGTTGGCCATCGCGCTGTCGTAGTCCGGGAACTCCACGATGGTCAGGTAGGTGCCCGGCCGGTCGCGGTCCGACGTGACGGTCACGCGGCTCGGTCCGGCTTCGCCCTGGCGGCTGTCGCGGTACTCCTCGTTGAGCGCGCGCACCTCGTCGAACCGCGAGGTCTTCCACTCGATGATCTGCACGAACCCGGCCATGACGTCTCCCCAACCTCGATGAGAGCCGCAGGCTAGACCTGTCGGGCAGGTCCGTGCGGCCTACCATCAGCAGCGTGCGAGTGGTCAAGGGGCATGGGACGCGCAACGACTTCGTCGTGCTGCCCGACTACGACGGTGCACTCGACCTGACCGCGGATCTCGTGCGCCGGCTCTGTGACCGGCGGGCAGGCATTGGCGGGGACGGGGTGCTGCGCGTGGTGCGCTCCGCAGCGGTGCCGGGCCTGGGCGCTGACGCCGCAGCGACTGAGTGGTTCATGGACTACCGCAACGCGGACGGCTCGGTTGCCGAGATGTGCGGGAACGGAGTGCGTGTCTACGCGCGCTTCCTGGTCACCGAGGGGCTCGCCGCCCCGGGACCGATCCGGCTCGCCACGCGGGGCGGGGTCAAGGAGGTGGTGGCGCCGGTCAGCGGTGACGTCACCGTCGACATGGGGCCGGCGGCCGTCGGTGAGAGCCAGGTCATGGTCAGCGCCGGATCAGGGGAGTGGCCTGCGCTGCCTGTCGACATGGGCAACCCGCACGCCGTGGCCTTCGTCGAGGAGCTCACCGCGGTCGGCGACCTGCGCGAACCACCGAAGGTGACACCGGGCGAGGCTTTCCCTCAGGGGGTCAACGTCGAGTTCGCGGTGGTGACCGGCCGTGGCGAGCTCGTGATGCGCGTGCACGAGCGCGGTGTCGGCGAGACGCAGTCCTGCGGCACCGGCGCGTGCGCCGTCGTGGTCGCGGCCCGACGCCGTGATGCCACGGCGCCGCGGGTGTGGCTGGTGCACGTGCCCGGGGGCGAGGTCACCGTCACCGAGCGCGAGGACGGTCACCTGCTGCTCCGCGGACCCGCCGTACTCGTCGCCGACGTCGAGCTGTCAGCCGACTGGCTGGCCGGGCGCACGGGCTAATTGCCCACGCGCGGTGCCTGTCGCGAAAGTTGCGCGACACGCCGGCGCGTCGCGCAACTTTGGCGACAAGGCGCGTGCGCGAACCGAGGGCAGCCGGCCCCCTAGTCGACTGGGGTCTCGAGCTCCTCCGGGTGGTGCTCGCCATGACCGTTGTGATGAGCCTCAGGCAGCGGCGCGGGGGCACCGTCTCCGTAGAAGCCGCCGAGCTTGCGCTGTGCGGCGACCAGTGGGCCGCCGGGCCGCTTGCCGCGAGTGATCGGCTTCGGCCCGCCTTCGCCCTCGGCACGGGCGCCGATGAACTCACGCAGGCCGGCGTCGATCGGCTCGTGCACCTCGATGTACTCACCGCTGGGCAGCCGCTTGATGATGCCCGTCTCGTGGCCGTGCTCGGCGAGCGCAGCGTCCTTGCGCTGCAACCCGATGCACAGCCGCTTGGTGATGACGAACGCGATCGGCGGCGCCACGATCACCCCGACGCGGAAGATCCAGGTCAGCGTGTTGATCGACAGGTGGAAGACGTGGGCGAAGATGTCGTTGCCGCCGGCCAGCCACAGGATGAAGTAGAAGACCAGCGACATCACGCCGAGGCCGGTGCGCACCGGACGGTTGCGCGGCCGGTCGAGCAGGTTGTGATAGCGCTTGTCGCCGGTCGCCCAGGCTTCCAGGAACGGGTACATCGTCAGCAGCCCGAAGATGACTCCGGGCAGCACGAGGCCAGGAACGAGCAGGTTCCAGCTGATGGTGTGCCCGGCGATGTTGGTCTCGATCGGGGGCATCAGCCGGATCGAGCCGTCGAGCCAGCCGATGTACCAGTCAGGCTGCGAGCCCGCCGAGACCTGTGCCGGGTTGTAGGGGCCGTAGAGCCAGATCGGGTTGATCTGGAAGGCGGCTCCGAGGAAGGCGAGTACGGCGAACACGAGCAGGAAGAACGCGCCGCCCTTGGCCATGAACACGGGGTAGAAGCGGTGCCCCACCACGTTGGTCTCGGTCTTGCCAGGCCCGGGGAACTGGGTGTGCTTCTGGTGCCACAGCAGCATCATGTGGGCGCTGATCAGCAGCAGCAGGATCCCGGGGATCAGCAGGATGTGGATGGTGAACAGCCGGGGGATGAACTGCGGCCCCGGGTAGTTGCCACCGAACACGAAGAAGCCGAAGTAGGTGCCGATCACCGGGATCGACTCGACGATCGAGAAGCCGATGCGCAGCCCCGTGCCGGAGAGCAGGTCGTCCGGAAGCGAGTAGCCGGCGAACCCTTCGAGCAGCGAGATCTGCAGCAGCAGCGCTCCGATGACCCAGTTCATCTCACGCGGCTTGCGGAACGCACCGGTGAAGAACACGCGCAGCAGGTGCACCGACATCGACGCGACGAAGATCAGCGCAGCCCAGTGGTGGATCTGGCGGATCAGCAGGCCGCCGCGCACGTCGAAGGAGATGTTCAGCGTCGACGCGAACGCCTGCGTCATCTTGACGCCCTTGAGCGGCTCGTAGGAGCCGTTGTAGACGACCTCCTTGATGGAGGGGTCGAAGAAGAAGGTCAGGAACACACCGGTGAGCAGCAGGATGATGAACGAGTAGAGCGCGATCTCGCCCAACATGAAGGACCAGTGGTCCGGGAAGACCTTGTTGAACGTGCGGCGCAGGAACGACGCGCCGCCGAACCGGTCGTCCGCCCAGCGTCCGACGCCACCGACGGCCTTGCCGGTCATCGTGGTCGGCTTGCTCCGCCGAGGGGCCGTGGTGGTCATCCGCGCTCCCAGAAGCTCGGGCCGACGGGCTGGTTGAAGTCGCCGGCTGCCCGGAAGTAGCCCTCGTCGTCGAGGTAGATCTCCAGCTGCGGGAGCGGGCGTGCGGCAGGTCCGAAGACCACCTTGCAGTGCTCGAGCACGTTGAAGGTGGACTGGTGGCACGGGCAGAAGAGCTGGTGTGTCTGCTGCTCGTAGAGCCCGATGGGACAGCCGGCGTGCGTGCAGATCTTGTTGTAGGCGACGTGACCCTCGGGCGCCCAGTTCTCCTTGCCCTTCACGGGCTTGTACTCCTCGGGCCGCAGCCGGATGAGGATCGTGGGGCTGGTCGCGTCCTCCTCCACGGTGGCGCCTTCCGGCATCACCGTGACGAGGCTGCCCACCGCGAGCATCCCGAGCTTCACCGGCTCCCCGGTGGTGAGGTCGATCAACTTGGAGCCCTTGAACCATGCGGTGTGGCGCAGCGTCTTGCCCGGCATCGGGCCGGCGTCGCGCAGCAGCGCGATCGGGGCGACCAGCAGCGGGACCGTTCCGGCGAGCAGTGAGCCCACGAGAAGCGGACGGCGACCGACCCCGGCCTCCTCGGCTCCCCGGTTGAAGTCGGCGGCCGCGGCCAGCCGGTCCTCCTCCGTGGAGAAGAAGTCGTGGCGGTCCTCGGTGACCTGCGGGTGCGGCATGAGCAGCTTGACCCAGAGCACGACGCCGGCACCGAGGCACAGCAGCGCCCCGGTCAGCGTGAGGCCGAGCGCCAGGTTGCTCTTCAGGGCCTGGTCGAGGACGTCGCCGTGCTTCGGCCCCAGCTTGATCGCGAAGTAAGCCACGAGGAACCCGACTCCGAAGAGCCCACCGAGGGCGAAGAGAGCGCTCACCAGCAGCTCGTTGCGCTTGGCTGCCTTGGGATCTGCGTCGCCGCCGGCCGCGCGCAGCTGCGCGTCGGCAGTGCGGAAGTCGTCAGCGGCGGCCCGGATGGCGGCCGGGCTGCGACGTGGCCTGACGATCGGGGTCTCGCCGTTCGAGGGGGTCTCGCTCATGTCCGCGCACCGATCCAGAGGGCGAAGATGACGCAGCCGATGATGCCGACGAGGAAGGCCACCACCGTCTCCGGGATAGGCCCGACCCGTCCGAGCGCGAAGCCGCCCGGGTCCTTCTGGGCTTCGAGGTGCTCGATGTAGCGGATGATCTGAGCCTTCGCCTCGGGGGTCAGCTGGTTGTCGGAGAAGACCGGCATGTTCTCCGGTCCGCTCAGCATCGCCTCGTAGATCTGCCGGGCGTCGGCGCCGCTCATGCCGGGCGCGAACTTGCCGTTGGCCAGCGCCCCGCCCTTGCCGGCGAAGTTGTGGCAGCTGGCGCAGTTGGTGCGGAACGCCGAGCCGCCCGCGGCCAGGTCGGCGTCGCTGATCCCGGCGAGCTGGTCGGCCGACGGGATCGCGGGACCGCCGCCCAACGAGGCGACGTACGCCGCCAGCGCCTCGATCTCGTCCCGCGTGTAGCGAGGGGTCTTGCGCTCGGCTTGCGGGCCGTTGCGTGCGAGCGGCATGCGACCGGTCGAGACCTGGAAGTCGACAGCGGCCGCGCCGACGCCGATGAGGCTGGGCGCCTGGCCACCGCCCTGCGCGTTGAGCCCGTGGCACGAGGAGCAACCCGTCTTGAACA
>JAVEEJ010000142.1 GCA_030840515.1 Frankiaceae bacterium
CGTGGGAGTGAACCGCCAGGCCTCTACGCGGCCGGTCGGGATGGGGAAGACCGTCACCCGACTGAGCCCTCCAACTGCAGCTCGATCAGCCGGTTGAGCTCGAGGGCATATTCCATCGGCAGCTCACGGGCGATCGGCTCGACGAAGCCGCGCACGATCATCGCCATCGCCTCGTCCTCGGACATGCCACGAGACATCAGGTAGAACAGCTGGTCCTCGCTCACCTTGCTGACCGTGGCCTCGTGCGCCATCTGCACGTCGTCCTCGCGGACGTCGACGTAGGGGTAGGTGTCGGAGCGGCTGATGGCGTCAACGAGCAGCGCGTCGCACTTCACCGTGGACTTGCTGTGGTGGGCACCTTCCTCGATCTGCACCAGACCGCGGTAGGAGCTGCGGCCGCCGCCACGCGCCACCGACTTGCTGATGATCGTGCTCGATGTGTAGGGCGCGGCGTGGACCATCTTCGAGCCGGCGTCCTGGTGCTGGTCCGGCCCGGCGAACGCGATGGACAGGGTCTCGCCCTTGGCGTGCTCCCCGACCATCCACACGGCTGGGTACTTCATCGTGACCTTCGAGCCCAGGTTCCCGTCGATCCACTCCATCGTCGCGCCGGCGTGTGCGACCGCGCGCTTGGTGACGAGGTTGTAGACGTTGGTCGACCAGTTCTGGATGGTCGTGTAGCGGACCCGTGCGTCCTTCTTGACGATGATCTCGACCACGGCGGAGTGCAGAGAATCGCTGCTGTAGATGGGAGCAGTGCAGCCTTCCACGTAGTGCACGTAGGAGCCCTCGTCGGCGATGATCAGGGTCCGCTCGAACTGGCCCATGTTCTCGGTGTTGATCCGGAAGTAGGCCTGCAGCGGGATCTCGACGTGGACGCCCTTGGGCACGTAGATGAACGACCCGCCCGACCACACGGCGGTGTTGAGCGCGGCGAACTTGTTGTCCCCGACCGGGATCACCGACCCGAAGTACTCCTGGAAGACCTCGGGGTGCTCCTTGAGCGCGGTGTCGGTGTCGAGGAACAGCACGCCCTGCTTCTCGAGCTGCTCGTTGATCTGGTGGTAGACGACCTCTGACTCGTACTGAGCCGCTACTCCGGAGACCAGGCGCTGCTTCTCAGCCTCGGGGATGCCGAGCTTGTCGTAGGTGGACTTGATGTCCTCGGGCAGGTCCTCCCACGACGTGGCCTGCTTCTCCGTGGAGCGGACGAAGTACTTGATGTTGTCGAAGTCGATCCCCGACAGGTCGGCACCCCAGGTCGGCATCGGCTTCTTCTCGAACAGGCGCAGGCCCTTGAGCCGCATGTCGAGCATCCACTGCGGCTCGCTCTTGAGCGCGCTGATGTTGCGCACGACGGCCTCGGACAGACCGCGCTGCGCGGTGGCGCCGGCGAGGTCGGGGTCGGACCAGCCGAACTCGTAGCGGCCGAGGCCCTCGAGCTCGGGACGGTCGATGGCGGTCATGCGCTGCCCTTCTGTGCAGTCGGGGCGGGGGTAACACGGGTGGAGACGGGGGGTGAGGGGATGTGGGTGGTGCAGACACCGTCGCCGTGGGCGATCGTGGCGAGGCGCTGGACGTGGGTGCCGAGCAGGCGGCCGATGACCTCGGTCTCGGCCTCGCACAGCTGGGGGAAGCGCTCGGCGACGTGGGCGACCGGGCAGTGGTGCTGGCAGAGCTGCTCGGCGGCTCCCGGACCTGGCGCGGGTCCCGCGGTGGCGGCGTACCCGTCCTCACTCAGCAGGCCGGCCAGCACGCCAACCCGGTCCGGCGGAGCTGCGGCTGACATCGCCGCGCCGTAACGCGCCTCCAGCGTGGCGACCTGCGACCGGGCGAACTCAGCGACGGCGTCGGGGCCGAGCGTGTCGGACAGGTGGGTCAGCGCCGCGACGGCGAGGTCGTCATAGGCCTGGACGTACTCCCCCCGGCCACGGTCGGTGATCGCGAACACCTTGGCCGGCCGCCCGCGACCGCGCTGGCCGTAGACGCGCTGGGCCCGCGCCTCGATGAGGCCGTCGGCGAGGAGAGCGTCGAGGTGGCGGCGGATGGCTGCCGGGGTAAGCCCGAGCCGGGCGCTGAGCGTGGACGCGGTCTGCGGGCCGTGCTCCAACACCAGCCGAGCGACGCGGGCACGGGTGCTCCGCTCGCTGCCTGCCTGCTGAGGCTCAACCGCCTGCTGAGGCTCCACCACAGTTTTCACAACACCAACCTTACCTATTTCCTGCCCCAAAGCCACGCCGGGGTCCACGGGCTCAGCCAGACCCGCGGTTAGGCTCGCCGACCGTGCCCGCCACCCCTGCTGTCGAGGTGCTCGACCTCGTCAAGACCTATGGGGCAAAGCGGGCGGTGGACGGCCTCTCCCTGACCGCGCCGGCGGGCTCCGTCACCGCCGTACTCGGGCCCAACGGAGCGGGAAAGACCACCACGGTCGAGGTCTGCGAGGGCTACCGGACCGGGGACTCCGGCACCGTCCGGGTGCTCGGCCTGGACCCCCGCCGCGACCGCCGGGCGCTCTCCAGCCGCGTTGGCGTGATGCTGCAGGCCGGCGGCGCCTACCCGGCCGCCCGCGCCGACGAGCTGCTCCGGCACGTGGCTTCGCTCTATGCCGACCCGGTCCGCCCCGATGAGCTGCTCGAGCGCCTCGGACTGCAGGCGGTAGCGAGTACGGCGGTCCGCCGGCTCTCGGGCGGGCAGCAGCAGCGCCTGGCGCTGGCCATGGCAGTCGTCGGACGTCCTGAGCTGCTCTTCCTGGACGAGCCCACCGCTGGGCTCGACCCGCAGGCTCGGCTGGCCACCTGGGAGCTGGTCCAGGAGCTGCGCGCGCAGGGGGTCTCGATCGTGCTGACCACCCACGCGATGGACGAAGCCGAGCGCCTGGCCGACCACGTCGTCGTCGTCGACCGGGGTCAGGTGGTGGCCGCCGGCTCCCCCACCGAGCTGACAAGGAACGGGTCCGAGGGTCTGATCCGCTTCCGGGCGGTCCCGGGTCTGCCGGTCGACGACCTCGCGCGGGCGCTGACCACGCAGACGACGATCGAGGAGGTAGCGCCGGGGACCTACCTGCTGCACGGTCAGGTCGACCCTCAGCTGCTGGCTTCGGTCACATCGTGGTGCGCGGGCCGGGGTGTCCTGGTCGAGGACCTCAGGGTCGAGCAGCGCTCGCTCGAGGATGTCTTCCTCTCGCTGACCGGCAGGGAGCTCCGCACGTGAGCGCGCCCGCACCGCTCGCCCGGATGGTGCGCTCGCAAGCGCGCTTCGAGCTCAGGCTCGCGCTGCGCAACGGCGAGCAACTGCTCCTCATGCTCGTGATCCCGATCGGCCTGCTCCTGCTGCTGTCCCAGGTCGAGGTCGTCGACATCGGCACCACGCATCGGATCGACTTCGTCACGCCCGGGGTGCTCTCGCTCGCCGTCCTGTCGACGGCCTTCACGTCGCTGGCGATCGCGACGGGGTTCGAGCGGAGGTACGGCGCACTCAAGCGGCTCGGCGCCACGCCGCTTCCCCGGTCCGGCTTGCTGGCCGGCAAGGCGTTGGCGGTGCTCACTGTCGAGGCGGCGCAGTTCGCGCTGATCGGCGGGCTGGCCGCGGCGCTCGGCTGGTCGCCGCACGGGCTGTGGCCGGCCGCCGTGGCGCTCGCCGTACTCGCCACCATCGCCTTCGTCTCGCTCGGACTTCTCATGGCCGGCACCATGCGCGCGGAGGCCACCCTCGCGGGGGCGAACCTGCTCTTCCTCGTGCTGCTGCTGAGCAGCGGCATCTCCTTTCCCTTGTCGCGGCTGCCCTCCGGCGTCGAGCACGCGGCCCGGCTGCTGCCCTCGACCGCGCTGACCGACGGGCTGCGGGCGGTGCTGCAGGACGGCGATGCAGTGCCCTTGCGGTGCTGGCTGGTGCTGGTCGTCTGGGCGCTCGCCGGCGTGCTGGCCGCTGCCCGGTGGTTCCGGTGGGACTAGGCACACGCCTCAACGCGCTGTCGCTGCGCAAGGTCGCGCTCGCCGGCGTGGTCGCCCAGGTGGGGATCGTCGTCACCGGCGCGGCGGTCCGGCTCACGGGCAGCGGGCTCGGCTGCCCGACCTGGCCGCGGTGCAGCAACGACGCGTTCATCCCCAACGGCGTGCGCAACGACCACCCGGCGCTGCAGCAGGGCATCGAGTTCGGCAACCGGCTGCTGACGTTCGCCGTACTCGCGACCGCCCTCCTCTGCGTCCTCGCGGTACGACGGACCGGCCGGCGCGACCTGCTGTGGCTTGCGTGGGCTCAGCCGCTCGGAGTCGCAGGTCTGATCCTGCTCGGCGGGATCACGGTGCTGACCGACCTGCATCCGGCCGCGGTGGCAGCGCACTTCCTG
>JAVEEJ010000205.1 GCA_030840515.1 Frankiaceae bacterium
CCTGCCTCGTCCGTGCCGACCACTCGCGTGCCTGCTCACCATGCGTCTTGTAGAAGTTCAGCGCGTAGCCGCCCTCGTGGATCCGCAGCAGGGTGAACCCGCCGGGGTACTCCTTGGTCGCGGCTACTTCCTGGAACACGGTTCCTCTTGCCACCGGCGAGAGCGTCCGCTTGTTGCGGTGCGTGTGGCCCGCGTGGTGCAGGAACACGCCAGGCGTCTTCGCGTAGAGCGCCTCGAGCTGCTGACCCTGTTGCTGCTCCAGGGTGAACGTCACCGGGGGCACCCCGGTCACTGAGGACTCGACGGTGACCGGGTGGTGCCCGAGCACGAGCGTCGGTCGCTCCGGTTCTTCGGCCAGTTGGGCCTGCAGCCACGCCCACTGCTCCGGCCCGAGAACCCCGTTGTCGCCGCCGTTGCCGGCCTTGTCGTAGGTGTCGAGGCCCAGGATCCGCAGACCGTGGTGGTCCTTGCGGAACCAGGTCTTCCCGTCCGCGAACCCGTCGGCGAAGCAGTCGTTCCCGCGGTCGGTGGGAGTGCAGTGCGAGTACGCCGGGCCTGTGTGCGGCCGGTCGTGGTTGCCTCGGCAGACCAGGTAGTCCTTGCCGAGGTCACCGAACCCGTCGAGCAGCTCACGCGCCCGGGTCAGGTCGACCGGGGCGGCCTCGCTCGTGACATCACCCGCGACGAGGAGGAGGTGCGCCCCGCGACGCCGTGCGTCCTGCACCATCGAGGCGGCCATCACCTCTGCGTAAGGCGGCCGGCCCGGCAGCTGCGTGACTCCTGGCGGCAGCCCGTTGGCCGCGATGCCCGACGTCCCTTCGCCGATGTGCAGGTCGTTCGTCAGCGCGAGCGTCAGCAGGTGTCGCCCGGGCGGCGGCAGCGGAGTGGTGAACCCGAAGACGCCCGGTGCACTCGTGGAGGTGCCGGCGGGGTTGCCGAAGGACGCGAGGGCGGGGACGGCCGGTTGGCCCGCGGACCGCGCCAGGTAGAAAGTACGCCCGACCCGGCTCGAGGCCATGCACCTCGGCGTAGTGGTAGGCGGTGCCGTGGCTGTGGTGCACCACGGGCGAGAGGTTGAGCGGCGACGTCCCGACGAGCAGCTCGGTGTCCGCCGGCACGGGCGCGGGCCGACCGAGCGCATCCGGGGCGGTGGGGTCACCGGTGTACCAGGTGATCACCGCACTGGTCTCGGTGAGCGTGACGAGCTCGAGCTCCATGGCGAGCATCGCCGACGACCGACGCGGCATCGCCGAGGCATTCCGGGCGAGCGCCGGCCCCGCGGCGAGGAGCGCGCCCCACTGCAGCACCTGTCGCCGCGAAGGCGTGCAGCATCGGGTCACGCAGCGTTGTTCGACATCGCCGACGCCCGCCCCTGCCGGGCGGACGGGTCAGGCCGGCTGCGGCAGGCTGGCGACGTCGATCCAGTACCTCGCCAGCTGGGCGACGCCCTCCCGCAAGCCGGTGAGGCTGGCGGGCTTGGTGACGTAGGAGTTGGCACCCAGCGCGTAGCTGCCGTTGATGTCCTCGGGCCGGTCGGAGGAGCTCAGCACCACCACGGGGATGGCCCGCAGCTCCTCGTGCTCCGCCATGTCGATGAGGACTTCGAGGCCGCCCTTCTTGGGCATGCGAAGGTCGAGTACGACGAGGTTGGGTCGCGGTGCGTCGGCGTACTCGCCCCTGCGATGCAGGTAGTCGAGCAGCTGCTCGCCGTCGACCACCGTCTGCATGTCCAGACCGTCGCCGTGGACGTCCCGGAAGGCTCGCTCGGTGAAGAAGGCGTGGTCGACGTTGTCCTCGGCGAGCAGGACGCGTGGGCGCAAGGTCTGGGGGGTCATCAGACGGTCTCTCTGTCGATTGCGTGGGGATCGATTGCGTGGGGGTCGATTGCGTGGGGGTCGATTGCGTGAGGGGAGGCCGTCCAACCGCGAACGGCTGCACGGGGGAACTGCATGCGGACTGTAGTGCCGGTGACGTTGCCGTCGGCCGGGCCTTCGAGCGTGATCACACCGGCAAGCGACTCCACGATGCGCTTGCAGATCGGCAGTCCCATCCCGGTGCCGGGGATGTCGGTGCGCGCGGCGTCGAGCCGCTCGAACACCTCGAACGCCCGGTCGCGGTAGGCCTCGGGCACGCCGCGGCCGTTGTCGGCGACGGTGACGACCGCGTCGCCGTTTGCCTTCTGCTCAGCGCGTACGACGACAACCGCGGCGCCCTGGGCGTGCTTGGCAGCGTTGTCCATGAGGTTGGTCAGCAGCTGACGGGCACGCAGCTCGCTCATCCACAGGACCGGCAAGGCTCCCTCGACCCGGATGTCGCAGTCAGGGTGAGAGACCCGCAGCTCCTGCGCCACGGAATCCGCCACGTCGGCTAGCGCAACCGGCTGCGGAGCGGGCTCGCTGCGTCCGACGCGGGACAGCTCGAGCAGGTCTTGGATCAGGTTCTGCATGTACTCGGCGTTGACGGAGATCCGCTCGAGGTAGCGCGCCCCCTCGCCTCTGAGCTCACCGCCGTGCTCCTGCCTCAGCACGTCGAGGTAGCCGAGCACCGAGATGATCGGGTTTCGCAGGTCGTGGGAGACGCTGTAGACGAGCGTCTGCAGCTCCGCGTTGGCGGCCTCGACCGCTCGCCGGCTCTTGGCCTCCTGGTCGAAGAGCCGGCAACGGTGAAGCGCCAGATCGACGAACGAGCCCACCCGCTCCAGGAGCGAGACCTCAGCAGCGCCGAAGACGGGGGCGAAGGCACCGGCGTGCACCACGAGCCAGCCGGCGGTGAGCCGGCAGACGAAGGCGCCGTCGGACAGGGAGGTCACTGTGCCGCTGGCCCCTGCGGGCTCCGGCAGGTCGAGCGCTTGTAGCCACTCGATCGGCAGCGTCGTGTTCCCGATCGGCCGGCGGTCGTCATCCAGCAGTGCCGCCCCGCTCGCTCCGAAGAGCTGCGCCGTCGCCGGCAGCACGGCGTCGGCGACCTGCTCCTCGGTGACGGCGGCCATCAGCGCACGCTCGGCGGCGCCCAGCTCGGCGAGGTCGTTCGCCCGCCACGCTGCGCGCAGCCACCCCGGAAGGACGAAGGCCAGCACCAGCAGCCCCACGCCGGCGACGCCTATCAGCGACGTGAGGATCTGGCTCGCGTCGTACTTGTTCGGGTTGGACCCGCTGCCCGCGACGAGCACCAGGGCGATGACCACGGCGCCGATGCTCAGCGCACGCATCCTGTTGCGCACCACCGACGGCTGCCCCCGCCCGGCTAGCCACAGTCCCACGGCCGCGATGCACGACTGCACGGTCCAGCCGACCAGGACGAGTACGACGAAGGCGAGGAAGAAGCCGGACCGGGGCTCGCCCGGTTGGGGGAACCGCGGGGAGAACAGGGTGAGCAGGATCTGCGCTCCGGTGAGCACATCGGCCACCCGACGGCTGCGCGGGCCCACCGCGCCCAGGGACGCCGTGAAGCGCACCAGCATGTAGGGCACCAACAGCAGCACGCAGATCAGCACGACGCTGAACCCGTGTCGCAGCAGGGAGCCATCGTCCTCGATGTTGAGGAAGCTCACCGCGACGATGACCGCCAGGGTCGCGAACATGGCGAGCGCCCACGCTGACGCGTTCGACCGACGATCCGTACGGCCGCGCTTGAGGACCGCGACCGCCAGGCAGAGGATGACCAGCTCGACGACCTGGATGACGCGCACGACAGTCTCGACGTGGACCGTGACGTCGCTGGCGCTGGCGCTCATGACTTCGTCATCGAGTCGAGCGACTGACGTGCGACGGGCAGCGGCGGAGCCGCCTGGCGCTGGCCCGGTGCGGCCCACGAGGCTTCGCACGCCGGCACGGCCCGTCCCCAGAGAAAGCCTTGGCCTTGCTGGATGCCGAGCGCCTGGAGCTGCGCGAGCTGTTCCGGCGTCTCGACGCCTTCGGCGAGCACGCCAAGACTCAGCGCGGCGGCGAGCGCGGCCACGGCCCGCACGATCGCAGCCGCCGGGCCGTCCGGCTCGTCCAGCACCTGAACGAAGGACCGGTCGATCTTGAGCACGTCGACGGGCAGGCTCAACAGATAGGCCAGCGATGAGTACCCGGTGCCGAAGTCGTCCACGGCGGTGCACACACCGATGTCGCGCAGCCGCCCGAGCACCAGCGCGCTGACCGCGACGTCGTCCATGACGACGCTCTCGGTGACCTCCAGGCACAGCTGCTCCGGCGCAAGTCCGGAGTTCCGGAGCGCCTCGATCACGGTCTGCAGCAGGTGCGCGGATGCGAGCTGCCGGGCCGAGACGTTGACCGACAAGATCAGTGGCTCGCTCTTCGGCCGGGCCGCATTCCACTGCGCGACCTGCCGGCAGGCATCGACCAGGACGACGCTGCCCACGGCGACGATGGCTCCCGTCTCCTCCGCATGCGGGATGAAGGCATCAGGGAGCAGCAGGCCTTGGGTCGGGTGCTCCCAGCGCGCCAGCGCCTCACAGCCCACAACCCGACCCGTACTGAGCTCCACGATGGGCTGATACCAGGCCCGGACCTCGTCGCGCATAAGCGCCCGACGCAGGTCGTTCTGCACCTCGAGCCGCTGCGACGCCCGGTCGCGCATGGCCTCGTCGAAGACCTCGTAGCGCGCGCGACCGTTCTCCTTCGCGCGGTACATGGCGCTGTCGGCGTCGCGGATGAGCGACTCGGCGTCGGCGGTTTGGCCGGGCGGAGCCAGCGCGATCCCGATGCTGGTGGTGACGACGAGCTCTCGCCCCTCGATGTAGAAGGGCTCCTCGAGCTCCCCGACGAGCCGGTCGAGCAGGCGGAAGAGCTGGCCCTCCGACGCGACCTCCTCACAGACGAGCACGAACTCGTCTCCTCCCAGCCGGGCCAGGGTGTCCGACGGACGAAGGGCATTGGACAGTCGCCGGGCCACCGCGACGAGCAGCGCATCACCGGCAGCGTGGCTCATGCTGTCGTTGACCCACTTGAAGCGGTCAAGGTCCATGAACAGCACCGCGACGCCCGCGCGCCGGGTGTCGCCGAGTGCGCGGTCCAGCCGATCGAGCAGGAGCGCGCGGTTCGGCAGCCCGGTCAGCGCGTCGTGCAGCGCCTGGTGCGCCAACGCGTCCTCGGCCACCTTGCGGTCGGTGATGTCCTGGACGGTGCCGACCACACGCAGCACCGCGTCGTCGGCTCCGCCGGCAGACTCGGCCACGCTCGCCCGGCACTGCAGCCATCGGGTGCTCCCGTCGGCCCGGACCAGCCGGTGGATGACCTCGATGGGAGGGCGCTGAAGCGTCCAATCGTCGAAGAGCAGCCGAAGCTCGGCGTGCTCGGCCTCCGGGACGAGGGCGGTGTAGGCGTCGAACGCGGCGTGGGTGGGAGGCACGTCCCCGGGCCGCAGCCCGGTCACGTCATAGAGCTCAGCCGACCAGGCGACCTCACCCGTCGCCACGTCCCACTCCCAGCTGCCCAGGTGCGCGAGCCGCTGCGCCTCGACGAGCTGAGCCTCGCGCTCCGCGAGGGTGTCCTGAGCCAGGCGGCGGGCGGTCACGTCTGTCAGGTTGACCACGCTTGCACCCCGCTCGCCCGAGTCGTGCAGCGGCCGGGCGCGCACCTCCAGGACGCAGTGACGCCCGTCGAGCGAGCGGAAGGGCTGCTCACCTGCGTCGATCTGCTGCAGTGCGTGCAGCCCGCCCTCGAGCGCACATGGAACCGCTGCGCAGAGATGGAAGGCGTGCAGGGGCGACCCGAGCAGGCCCGCCGGTTCGGCACCAAGAACCTCGGCCGCCGCGCGGTTGACGTAGCTGATGACGCCGTCCTCGTCCAGCATGCAGACGCCCTCGGCAGAGGCCTCGAGGACGAGCTGGAGCCGTCGGGCGAGCTGGAACTGGCTGCGCTCGGCCGCCTCGCGCTTGGCGCGCTCCAGGGCGAAGACCACGGAGCGACCTACGGAATCGGAGGCCTCCGCGCTCTTGACCAGGTAGTCCTGGGCGCCGAGCTGCAGCGCCTGCCGGCCGAGGCTCTCGCTGTCGTTGCCGGTCAGCACCACGATCGGCACAGCGGGATCGACGGCGCGCAGCGCGTGGACAGCATCCAGCCCGCGGGCGTCCGGCAGTGAGAGATCGAGCACCACACAGCGCACATCGCCCCGCCGCAGGCGGTTGGTGGCCTGGGCCGCTGTGGTGAGGTGCACCACCTCGAGATGCGACGCGAACTGCTCCTGCAACCGCCGCCGGATCAGGAACGCGTGGTCGGGGTCGTCCTCGACGAGCAAGAGCACGCCGTCCGCAACGGTGCTGCGGCTCCACTGCTCTTGCGTCACAGTCACGGACCTCGCGGGTGGGGGGACGGGTTAGTCAATGGTCGGGTAACCGTCGTCTGGGTCCCATAGCCCTGTGTGACTACTTTGCGCGGGTTATGACCAGGTCTCCACGCTCAGGCGTCCCTCCTCCGGCTCACCGTTGAGGCCGCCACAGTGACGGCCAGCACCACGACGATGACTGACAGCGACCACACCACCCCGATGGTCGGAGCCCAGCCGACGCCCTCCTCGTGCAGGGCCTCGAACACGAGCTTCACCCCGATGAAGCCGAGGACGACGGCAAGACCCTTGTCGAGGTGCACCAGTCGCTCGAGCAGCCCGCCGATCAGGAAGTAGAGCTGGCGCAGCCCCATCAGAGCGAACGCGTTGGCCGTGACGATGACGTAGGTGTCCTTCGTCACGCCGAAGATCGCCGGGATCGAGTCGAGCGCGAAGACCAACCCGGTCACCGAGACGGCGAGCATCACAAGCAGCAGAGGGGTGGCGGCGCGCCGCCCGTCGACACGGGTGGTCAGCCGCCCGCCGTCGTACTCGCTCGTCGTCGGCATGATCTTCGAGGCGATGCGGACCGCGACGTGCTGCGAGGAGTCGACCTCCTCCTTCTCACCCCCGCGCACGAGCTGGACCGCGGTGTAGACGAGCAGCGCGCCGAAGACGTAGAAGGTGGCGCTGAAGCGCTGGGCCGCTTCCGCGCCGAGCACGATGAAGGGTCCGCGCAGGACGAGCGTGCCGACGATGCCGACGAGCAGCACGTTGGGCCGCAGCTCGGGCGGGACGGCGAACGACCCCATGAGCAGCAGGTAGACGAAAAGGTTGTCCACCGACAGGGAGTACTCGAGGACATAACCCGCGAAGTACTCCCCCGCGGGCTGGCTGCCACCGAAGACGAGCAGCCCGACGCCGAACAAGGCCGCCAGCACGACGTAGACGGTGATCCCGCGAATCGCCGCCCGGGTGGTCACCTCAGCGGGTCCGCGACCGCCGATGAACAGGTCGGCGGCGAGTACGGCGAGCAGGCCGAGCAGCGTCGCCGCCCAGAGCCAGACCGGGATGTTCAACGGGTTCCTCTCCTCCGGCCGACGGGGGCGTCAAGCGATCGCCACCGCTGCCGAAGGTCTCCCCCGCCCCGCCGCCGTGTGCCGACGTGCGAGGCCGATCCGCCGGGTGCTGATGAGCCACCGTGATGACGACGCGACCGAGAGTGGGGTACTCCCCTCCGAACGGCACTCACTCTAGCGGGCAGGATCTGGGTTGAGCCGACGCTGCCCGACTAGGTGGCCGGCGTCATGCCCGGTACCACGCCCCGACCTCCAGCCGGGACTGCCCGGCTGTGGGGACACAGGGGGGTGACGGAATCGCCCCGCTGCCGGTGATGGTGCCGGTCTCGAGGGTCAGGCGTAGCTGCGCGGTCGTTCTCGGCAGGCACCATGACGCGTGCCAGCCGACAGCGAGCCCCAGGGCATCGCCGGGAAGCAGGTTCGTGTTCTCGGCGATGGAGGCCACGGTGGTGGCGCCGACGGGTGCTGGGGCCTGGTAGCTGGTGCGCACCTTGAGCGGCTGTGCTCCATGCATGAGAGTCGCTTGTGGGGAGCCGTAAAGGGCGCACGGAACCGGCGAGCGGTTGACCGCGAACGCGTTGATAGCGGTGTATCGGACCACGGTCCCGGTTTTCTCATTGCGGGAGACCATGCGGTGAGCGTCGACGGAGAACGTGATTTGGGACGGAACGCATGCCGACACGTTCGGTTCCGCGGGAGCCGACTCTGCACTTGGCAGCAGCATGAGGGACGACCCCGCCACGCAGGCAGCTATGAGGACCGATCTGTTGCTACTCCATGGCGCAAGCGCAGCGCGACGGCTCGACAGGTGGGGCGACGGTCCGGAGTCCATCCGACCGGGACTGGTCACAGGGTTTCCATTCGACGGTTGGGCCGCTGAACCTCCCTGCCTCGAGCCGCGCTCCTGTGGGCAAGATGCGTGCATGACGACTTCCGCTGGTGCGGTCTGCACGGTCGACGCGCTCGCCTCCGAGGCCGGCGCCGCGCTGCTGCGCCGGGGCGGGTCCGCGGCCGATGCGGCTGTCGGGGCCAGCGCGGTGCTGGCGGTCACGACTCAGCACATGTGCGGCATGGGCGGGGACCTGCTCGCCGTGCTGCACACGGGCAGCCGGGTGGAGTCGCTGCT
>JAVEEJ010000185.1 GCA_030840515.1 Frankiaceae bacterium
CCAGGCCTTCGACTTCTCGGCCGCCTACCGGCCGCAGGAGATGCTCACCGTCCAGGTGCTCGAGGCGATGGTGCAGCGGATCGTCGAGCTGGGGATCGGGCCTGCCACCGGGCGTCCGCTGGGGTTCGTCATCAGCACCGGCGACAACACCGACAACACCCAGCGCAACGAGTTCACCTGGATGATCAAGGTGCTGGACGGAACGCCGGTCCGACCCGACAGCGGAGACACCACGAAGTGGGAGGGGGTGCACGACCAGGACGCGCTGACCTACGACACCCAGTACTGGCACCCGGACGGGACGCCGACCACGCTGCCGACCGCGCAGGATGACGAGGCGAGAGCGCTCTACGGCTTCCCGGTCGTCAAGGGCCTGCTCGACGCCGCGCGCCGGCCGTTCGCCCCCGTGGGGCTGGGAATCCCCTGGTACAGCAGCTTCGGCAACCACGACGGCCTCGTGCAGGGGAACGCGCCCAAGCCCGAGACGTTCTCGACCATCGCCACGGGTTCGATCAAGGTGGTCGGCCTGTCCGGTGTCGTCTCCCCGGCTGATGCCTCGCGCGCACTGAGCGGCCAGGACCCCGCGAAGCTCGCTGCGCTGTTCGCCGGGCCGGCGCGCGTGGTCAGCGCGGACCCGGAGCGAGCGACCATCACACGCGCCGAGTCAGTGGCCTTGCAAGCGGGGCACGGGTACGGCGAGGGCGGCGTACCCGCGGGCGTTGCCTACTGGGCCAAGCCCCTGGGCTCCGCCGTGCCGGGAACCCTGATCTCCCTCGACACGGTCAACCCCAACGGCTTGTCCAACGGCTCGATCGACACGGTGCAGCTGGCCTGGCTCGAGGCGCTGCTGAAGGCGGGATCGCGCACCTACCTGGCGGCGGACGGCTCGCCCGCGAGCAACCCCGCGGGCGTCGACCGCATCTTCGTGATCGTCAGCCACCACTCCATCGGCTCGATGACCAACAGCCAGCAGGGACCTGTCGACACGGGCCGGCGGGTGCTCGGTCCCGAGGTGCGCGACCTGCTGCTGCGCTTCCCCAATGTGGTGGCCTGGGTGAACGGCCATACGCACCGCAACGAGATCACCCCGCACAAGCGGGCCGGTGGCGGCGGCTTCTGGGAGATCAACACGGCCTCGCACGTGGACTGGCCGCAGCAGTCGAGGGCACTGGAGATCGCGGACAACCGCGACGGCACGTTGTCGGTGTTCGGAACCATCCTCGAGCACGCCGCGGCCGAGTCCTATGGGCGCAAGACCGACTCCGCGCTGCACCTGGCCTCGCTCTCGCGCGAGCTCGCGGCAAACGACTGGCAGGAGCGGGTAGCCCCGGCGGACGGCAAGGACCACCGCAGGGGTCGGGCCGAGGACCGCAACGTCGAGTTGCTGCTGCGCGCACCGGCCTGGCTGCGCAGCGGCGCCGGGTCCTCGCACGGCGGCGGCTCGGCCGAGGGTGGTGGCGCCGGGGGTGGGCTTGCGAAGACCGGGGCACCGGGGTCCCTCGCCGGCCTCGGGCTGCTCGCCGCGGTCGGCGGCGCGGTCGCGATGCGCAGGCGGACCGGTGTCGAGGACTAGCGCTGCCATCCCGTGAGGGTCCTGGCCCTGGTCGCGGCGGGTGGTGCTGCCGGCTGCCTCTCGCGCTGGCTCGTCACTGACGGGCGCTCGCCCTGGCTGGTCGTCGTGGCCAACCTGATCGGCGCGCTCGCGCTCGGACTCCTGGTCGCGCTCGTGAAGCCGACCTCCCTGCTGCGGCCGCTGTTGGGGACCGGGTTCCTCGGCGGCTGGACGACCTGGTCGGCGGTGGCCGCGCAGAGCGCGCTCGACCTGCGCAGATCGGCGTACTCGCCCCTCGTGCTCATGCTCGTCGTCTCTGTCCTGGGCGGACCCCTCGCCGCCTACGTGGGCAGCCGGCTCGGGCACGCCGTGCGGCTCGACGAGGAGGTCCCGTGACCGCGCTCGGCGTGGCCGCGCTCGGCGCGCTCGGTGCGGTGCTGCGGCACCTGGTCGGTCACTGGTCGGCACGTGGCGGCGGCTGGCCGCGGGGGACGGCGGCGGTCAACGTCACCGGCTCGCTGCTCGCCGGCCTGCTGGTGGGGAGTCGGATCGGGAACCCGTGGGATGTCGTGCTGATAGCCGGCTTCTGCGGTGGCTACACGACGTTCTCCACCTGGTCCGTCGAGGTGGTCGAGCTGGCGGAGGAGCCGGCGCGCGCGCTGGCTCTGGCGTACGGCGGTGGCACCGCGCTGGCCTGCGTGCTGGCCGCGTGGCTCGGGATCGTCCTGGTCAGCTGAGCGGATCAGCAGCGATCGGTGAGTTCCAGCGCAGGATCACCGGAGTGTCGTGCTCATAGCCGAGCAGCGAGATGCAGGCCACGTCCAGCCGCAGGTGTGCGCCGGTGACAGCGGGCAACCCGCACCACACCGCGGCCAGCACCCGCAGCAGGTGGCCGTGCGCCACGACGGCGACGTCACCCCGCGCAAGCTGTGGCCTCAGGCGGTCGAGCGCACGGCCGGCGCGCACGCCGATCGCGTCGACCGTCTCCCCGTCAGGGGCGCCGTCGCGCCACAACCACCATCCCGGGTGGCTCGCCTGCCAGTCCTTCGTCGTGACGCCCTCGACCGCGCCGTAGTCCCACTCCATCAGGTCGGGGTCGACGAGCGTCGGCTGCAGCCCCGCCAGGTCGGCGGTCTCGCGGGCTCGACCCAGTGGACTGACCTGGACGCCCGCCCAGCTGTGCCCGGCGAGCAGCGGGCGGAGTGCGGCCGCCTGGTCCCGTCCTGCCGCCGTCAGCGGCAGGTCGGTGCGCCCGGTGTGCCGCCACGCGCGGCTCCACTCGGTCTCGCCGTGACGGATGAGCACGACCCGACCTGTCGTCCTGTCGCTCACCTCGCCGCCAGCGACCGGAGGGGTTTCCCGGTGAGCCGCCAGACGGTCCACTCGTCCATCGGCTCGCTGCCGAGCGACCGGTAGAAGCCGATGGCGGGTTCGTTCCAGTCCAGCACGGCCCACTCCACGCGGCTGTAGCCGCGACGGACCGCCACGTCGGCCAGGCTGGCGAGCAGGGCCCGGCCGTGTCCGCCGCCGCGAGCGGACGGCCGCACGTAGAGGTCCTCGAGGTAGATGCCGTGCGTGCCCTGCCAGGTGGAGAAGCTGAGGAACCACAGCGCCATGCCGACCACCTCGCCGTCCTGCTCAGCGACGTGGCAGAACAGTGCGGGGCCCACGCCGAACAGGGCGGCGCCGAGCTGCTGCTCGGTGAGCTGCACCTGGTCGAGGGAGCGCTCGTAGTCGGCGAGCTCGCGGACGAGCCCGACGATGACGGCGGTGTCGTCAGGGGTGGCGGGTCTGATCACCCGCCGACGGTATTACCGCGAGAGGACGGCTACCCAGGTGGTCTGGTGGTGGACCGCCGGCGGGAACTCGGCCTTGGTGCCCTTGCGCGGGGAGTAGGACTCGCAGCGCACGACGTACACGTACTTGCCCGAGGCGGCGATCTGGTTGTAGTCGCCGTGGAAGGCACCGCCGCGGCTGAACGCTGAGAAGCGGACGTCGCTGCGGACCTGGTTGACCTTCAGCGGTGCGCTCCAGCTCACTCCGTGGTTGGTGGAGGTCTGGACGAAGGTGTCGACGTAGTTGGAGAAGCCGTCCACCGACGCGCTCTCCTGGCGCTGGCGGTACATGACGTGCACCGCTCCGTCAGAGGTCAGCGCGACTGACGGGTTGTAGTGGTCCAGGTTGTTCGCCTTCGACCCGCCGTTGATGCGGATCGGCGAGCTCCAGGTCACCCCGTCGTCGGACCAGGAGATCACGGCGTCGTTCGCCTTGTCGGACCGGTAGCGGGCGTCCTCCCACGTGACGTACATCCGGCCGGTCTTGGCGTCGACGGCGGCCGACGGCAGGGTCCCTGCGCGCTGAGCCCGCACGGCGTTGTTCTGGTAGGTCGCGACAGAGACGGCCGGGCCGAACACCAGCGGCCCCTGCGTCGGCACCAGTCCCGCGCCGTGAGCGGTTGCGATGACGATCTTGGAGATGCCGGAGATGGGCTCGGCCTGGTCCTCCGGGATGCCCGGGTGGACGACCGGCACCGGCGCGACGTCGGCGTCGAAGACGACCGCGAGGTCGCCGTTGGGCAGCACGAGCGGTGTGGCACCGATGC
>JAVEEJ010000193.1 GCA_030840515.1 Frankiaceae bacterium
TAGTTGAGACCTCAACGACCTTCTGGTAGTGTCCACCTAGTTGAACCATCAACTAGACCTCCTCAAGGAGCCCCCATGACCACCTCCCTCACGACCAGTGTCCAGATCCCCGGCTACCTGACCGGCAGCTGGACCATCGACCCCGTCCACTCCGAGGTCTCCTTCCTCGTGCGCCACATGATGGTCAGCAAGGTGCGCGGCACCTTCCGCACCTTCACCGGTCAGATCGTCACCGCTGCCGAGCCCACCCAGTCCTCGGTCACGGCGGAGATCGCCCTCGACTCGATCGACACCGGCAACGAGCAGCGGGACAACCACGTGCGCTCGGCCGACTTCTTCGACGTCGCCCGCTTCCCGACGATGACCTACCGCTCCACGAAGATCACCCCGACCGGCGACGGCTTCGATGTCGACGGCGAGCTGACCCTCAAGGGCGTCACGCGCCCGGTGACGCTGGCCCTCGAGCTCAACGGCTTCACGGCCGACCCCTACGGCGGCACGCGCGCCGGCTTCTCGGCCACCGCGCAGATCAACCGTCGCGACTTCGGCGTCGACATCTCGCTGCCCATGGACGGTGGCGGTGTGGTGGTCGGTGACAAGGTCACCATCGTGCTCGAGGTCGAAGCCATCCTCGACGCTGCCTGAGGACTACCGTTCGAACGCCCACTCACGGAGGAAGGCAACGCCATGGCCATCACTCGGCTCAACCACGCAGTGCTCTACGTCAGCGACCTCGAGCGCAGCGTCGCGTTCTACCGCGAGGTGCTCGGGTTCGAGCGCGTGGAGATGACCCCCGAGGGATTCGCCGGCGCTGCCTTCCTCCGAGCGGGCGACTCGACGAACGACCACGACCTGGGCCTCTTCGAGGTCGGCGCCGCAGCCAGCCCTTCGCTGGCCGGCCGCGGTGCGGTCGGGCTCTACCACCTCGCCTGGGAGGTGGACACGCTCGAGGCGCTCGAGCAGGTCGCTGATCGGCTCTCCGCGGCCGGGGCTCTGGTCGGCGCCAGCGACCACGGCACCACCAAGTCGCTCTACGGCAAGGACCCGGACGGCCTGGAGTTCGAGGTGGTCTGGCTCATCCCGGCCGACCTGCTCGATCCCAGCGCCCTGGCGGCCAGGACCCGGATCGGGCCGCTCGACCTGGCCGCGACCAAGGCGAAGTACGGCGCGAGCACCCGCGGCGGGGTGGGCATCTCGATCCCGGTCTGACCTGCTGCGTGCCGCTCAGATTCACCCAAACGGCCTCCATCCCATTAGTCCGAATGCTGCTACTGTGCGTGCGTTCGTGACCACGCATGGTGAGGGGCTTCATGACCGGGACGGTGCTCGTCGTCGAGGACGACGCAGCCATCCGGGCCCTGGTGTGCGACCTGCTGACCCTCGAGGGGATCACCCCGCTCGAGGCCGGTGACGCCGCGGCGGCGATGACCGTGCTCAGCAGCTACCCGGTCGACCTGGTCCTCCTGGACGTGAGCCTGCCCGGCCTCACGGGCTATTCGGTGATCGATGAGATCCGGCACACACCGGCCCTGTCCACGTTGCCCGTGCTTCTTCTGACGGCCGCGGGCCCTGGCCAGCTCGTCGCGGGACTCGACCGGGGCGCCGACGACTACATCGCCAAGCCCTTCGCGATGGAGGAGCTGCGCGCCCGGGTGCAGGCTCACCTGCGGGCTGCGCGGCGCTGGCACACGCGGCTCCGGCCCAGGCATGTGGACGTCGGGGACCTCGTCGGCACCTGGCGCGAGCGCCGGTTCGACATCGCGTTCCAGCCCGTCCGCGACCTGCAGACGATGGACGCGGTGGGGTTCGAGGCGCTGGCGCGGTTCCACGACGGGCGCCCGCCGCGCGAGGTGTTCGACGCCGCCCTCGAAGCGGGCATGGGCGTTGAGCTGGAGCTGGCCGCAGCCCAGGCTGCGCTCGAGGTCGCCGTCACGCTGCCCCCGGCGAGCTGGGTCAGCATCAACCTCTCACCCCGCGCTCTGCTCGCCTCCGCCGAGTTGCAGAACAGCGTTGCAGGCTGCGGTCACGACCTGATCATCGAGCTCACCGAGCACGAGCGGGTGGAGGACTACCCATCCCTCACCGCCGCCGCCCGCGTGCTGGGTCCCGAGGTCAGACTCGCTGTCGACGACGCCGGGGCCGGCTACGCCTCGCTCAGCCACGTCGTCGCGCTGCACCCGGCGCTGGTCAAGCTCGACCGGGCCTGGGTGGACGGCATCAGCAGTGACCCGGTGCGCCAGGCTCTGGTGCGCGGGGTGCTCGGAGTGGCCGAGGCCACCGGCTCCGCCGTCGTCGCCGAGGGCATCGAGCGCGACGACGACCTGCTCGCCGTGCAGTCCTTGGGCGTCGGGCTCGGACAGGGCTACCTCTTGGGCCGCCCGGCTACCGCGGCCGCCTGACGGTCCGTCGGGTACTTCGGCCCTGCGGCAAGTGGCCAAGAGCCACGACTCTCGCCCTTCAGCCCGGCTCAAACTGACTGGCCCACCTAGGCTGGCGGCATGGCACAGGTCAGGGTGTTCCTCGTCGACGACCACGAGGTCGTTCGACGTGGCGTCCGCGACATGCTCGAGGCCGACACCGAGATCGTGGTGGTCGGTGAGGCGAGCACCGTCGACGAAGCCCTGGTGCGGGTCCCCACGTCCGGGGCCGACGTCGCCGTCCTGGACGTGCGACTGCCCGACGGCGACGGGGTGAGCCTGTGCCGTGAGCTGCGCTCGCAGCTGCCCGACCTCTCCGTGCTGATGCTGACGTCGTTCCAGGACGACGAGGCACTCCTCGGCGCGATCCTCGCCGGGGCGAGCGGATACGTGCTCAAGCAGATCCGCGGGGCCGATCTGGTGGGTGCCGTGAAGACGGTCGCCTCTGGTGCATCACTGCTGGACCCCGCAGCGGCGGCTCGGCTCATGGACAAACTGCGCCGGGACGCGACGGCCGTCGATCCCCTCGCCGGGCTCAGCGAGCAGGAACGCAGGGTGCTGGACCTGATCGGCGAGGGCTTGACCAACCGGCAGATTGGCGAGCGGCTCTTCCTCGCCGAGAAGACCGTGAAGAACTACGTGTCGAGCCTGCTCGGAAAGCTCGGACTCGAGCGCCGCACCCAAGCCGCACTCAAGGTCGCCGAGCTCAAGCGCGAGTCGCCGGCCTGATCTGCTCCAGCGGCACGACCCACTCAACGAGGGTGCCGCCCTCCGCTCCCGGACCGATGCTCAGCCGGCCACCCAGCTGATCTGCCCGCGAGCGCATGTTGCTCGTGCCACTGCCGCCGTGGAAGTCGGTCGTGATCCCGCTGCCGTCATCAGCGATGCGCAGCGCCAGCTCACCCTCGGCCACGCGCATCAGCACCTGCACGTTGCCGGCAGCCGCGTGGCGGGCGACGTTGGACAGTGCCTCCCTGAGCACCGCGAGCGCGTGGTCCGCAACGTCCTCGGACACCCCGAAGTCCACCGCGCCGTCGAAGTGCAGCACCGCTCGCGCCGACATCGTCCGCTCAGCGGCGCGCATCAGCACCAGCGCCCGGGCGCGCAGGCCGGTCTCGCCGTCGTGCGACTGAAGCTCGAAGATGGTGGTGCGGATGTCGCGGATCGTGTCATCGAGGTCGGTCACGCATCGCCGTACTCGCTCTGCCGCGCCCTCGGGCAGCTCGAACCGCCCGGTGCTCTCCAGGCTCATCCCCACAGCGAAGAGCCGCTGGATGACGTGGTCGTGCAGATCGCGGGCGATCCGATCTCTGTCTTCGAGCACCGCGAGGTCTTCCGCGTCCCGTCGCCGCTGCGCCAGCTCGACCGCAACGGAAACCTGTGAGATGAAGGCCGTAAGCGGCTCGGGTAGCTCGGCCGGCATCGGGCCGTCGGTGCGCCTTCCGACGAGTACGACGACCCGGCCGGGCCCCGACCCCAGTGCGATCGCCGCACCCACGCGCAGGTCGGCGATGCCGAGCAGGTCAGCGTCCGCGGCGGTGAGCAGACGACCGGGACCGTGACCCACCCGCGCCGCAACGTCTGCCCCGAGCTCGTCCCAGCCTTCGGGAAGGTCGCCCGGGGTTCCCGCAGCAACCCATCCCCCGGGGGTGGAGGTCCACGCCGCGGCCAGTTCGGCGTCCATCACGTCACGAGTCAGCTCCGCGACGATGCGCAGCGCCCTCGGGGAGTCGCCTGAGATCAGAGCGGTGGTGACGGCCGCACCGGCGCGCATCGCCTGCTCGCGACGCTGCGCTGCGGCGAACAGCCGCGCGTTGTCGATGCCCACCCCGGCGGCGACCGCTAGCGCCTCGACGACCGCTTCGTCCTCCTGCGTGAAGTCCAGCCCACCCCGCTTCTCGGTGAGGTAGAGGTTTCCGAACACCTCGCCGCGGATGCGGATCGGCACCCCGAGGAAGGTGCTCATCGGCGGGTGATGCGCGGGGAAGCCGAAGGACGACTCGTGCTCACCCAGGTCGTGCAGTCGCAGCGGCCTGGGGTGCCGGACGAGCTGGCCGAGGAGCCCGTGTCCCTCGGGGAGATCGCCGATGAGCCGCGCTGTTGAAGGGTCGAGCCCCACGTTGATGAACTGGGTGAGCCGGCCTTCCTCACCGATCACGCCCAGGGCGCCGTACTGAGCGTCCACGAGCTCAACGCCGACCTCGACGACGCGACGCAGCACCGTCGGCAGGTCCAGCTCGCGGCCCACGGCGATCACCGCGCGGAGCAGGCCCTGAAGCCGCACCTCGGCAGTGACAGCGGCGACCTCACTCATTCGGCCACCTTCGCACAGCTCCGCGTAGGGACAGGACCAAAGACCCGAGCGCGTGTGCCTGCGTGCCCTCGCGAGCGAGTGGATGCGAGGCCAGCCTTGAGGCATGAGGTCACAGCTGCTGCCCGACCAGGTCACCCGCGTCGTCGAGCGGGCGGTCCTCGCTCCGTCGATCCACAACTCGCAGCCCTGGCGGTTCCACTACGACGGTGACGCGATCGAGGTCTGGGCCGACCGAAGCAGGCGACTGGCCGGCGTCGACCCGACCGGGCGTCAGCTCGCCATCAGCGTGGGCGGTGCGGCGGAGTACGCGGCTCTCGCGCTGCGCGCTGAGGGCTACGACGTCCACTGCGAGGTCCTTCCGGACCCTGAGCGGCCGGACCTCCTCGCCCAGCTGACCCCGCTCCGGCCGCACACCGTCGACGCCGTCACGCGGGCACTGGTGCACTGCATGACGCGGCGAACGACCTACCGCGCGGCCTTCGACCCCCGGCCGATTCCCGAGCACACCGTGGAAAAGCTGCGCGACGCCGTCCACTCCGCCGGTTGCGGCACGATGATCGTCAGTGGCGAACAGCGGCCGGGTCTCGTCGTGCTGCTCGAGCGCGCCGAGGCATCGGAGCGCAGGGACCCCCGCTACCGAGAAGAGCTCAACCGCTGGCGCTCCAACGCTGCCCACGCCACCGAAGGCATCCCCGATTCGGCGCTGGTGAGCAACGCGTCGCGCGTGAGCCGTGTGCCGCTGCGCAACTTCACCACCGGCGACGTGGCCGTCGTCGACACCCCGGCGGTGGACGAACCGGTGCTGCTCCTCATCACCACCACCGCGGACGAGCTCGGGGACTGGGTGGCCGCGGGACGGGCTATGGCTCGCCTGCTGCTGCACGCGACGGCCGCTGGCCTGCAGGCATCACCCGTGACCCAGTCCCTCGACCAGGACACCGATCGGGCTCGGACGGGGCACGAGCTCGGCGTCGTGGGTCACCCCCAGCTGCTGCTACGGCTCGGCTACGGCACCGCCGTCACGCCCTCCACTCCCCGCCGTCCCCTGCGCGAGACCCTCACCTTCCCTGCGACGAATTGATCCGCGACCCGAGGCGCCAGCCCAGCAGCCCCCCGAGGAGCACTCCTGCCGTCTGCGCGAGGCTCCAGGGCAGCAGCGCGCCGAGGCCCATGCCCAGCAACGCGCCCCAGGCGGCGCCGATCCAGGGCGCGAAGTGGACCAAGGCCGCCCGCTGCCTGCCGCGCCACCCCAGCTGCGTCACGGGCGCAGTCTGCCAGCGCGGTCTGTCACACGGCGGTCTGTCACGGAGGGTTGACTCAGGACGACGCAGCGAGGGGATCGCCCCGCTCCGTGACGAGGGCGTCGGCTCGCCGCTCGAACCGGTAAGCCGCAGCGTCGAAGCGCCGCAGTGCGAGCCGAAAGCGCCAGCTCCCGCCGGGCCAGAGCGCGGTGTTACGGCCGCGCGCATCGAGGTACCAGGAGGAGCAGCCGCCGACCACCCAGACGGTCCGCCGCATCCGCCGCTGCACCTGGGTGTTCCACCGCGCTTCGGCCGCGGCACGCACTTCCAGCACCCGTGCCTGCTCTCGTCGCGCGTGCTCGAGCGCCTGCACGACGTACTCGACCTGACTCTCGATCATGAACAGCTGCGAGCTGTGCGCCAGGCCGGTGTTCGGGCCGACGACAAGGAACAGGTTGGGGAAGCCCGGCACCGTCGTGCCGCGGTGCGCGTGCATGCCGTCGCCCCACGCCTGCTCCA
>JAVEEJ010000216.1 GCA_030840515.1 Frankiaceae bacterium
CGGAACCGGCGGCTGATCACCTCGTGGATCGAGGCCACGTCGTCCTGCCCCTGGAAGCCGCGGATCGCGAAGCGGCGGTACTCCGACTTGCGGGCGAGACCATCCTCGAAGACCACCATCGACGCGACGACTTCCTCGCCCTGCAGGTTGGACACGTCGAAGCACTCGATGCGCAGCGGCGCCGAGTCGAGCGCGAGTGCGTCCTGGACCTCCTGCAGCGCGCGACTGCGCGTGGTGAGGTCGCTCGCCCGTTTGGTCTTGTGCAGCACGAGCGCCTCGTGCGCGTTGCGGGTCACGGTCTCCAGCAGGTTGCGCTTGTCGCCACGGCGCGGCACCCGCAGGTCGACCCGGGTGCCACGTGTCTCGCACAGCCACTCGACCACGGCGTCTGAGTCGGGCGGTGCCGCCGGGATCAGCACCTCCCGCGGCACCTCGGCCCCCTCCGCGCCGTAGGCCTGGGTGAGGAACTGCTCCACCAGCTCGCCCGTCGTGAGCTCCTCGACCTTGTCGACCACCCAGCCGCGCTGGCCGCGGATCCGGCCGCCCCGCACGTAGAAGACCTGCACGGCGGCTTCGAGCTGGTCCTCGGCCAAGCCGATGACGTCGGCGTCGGTGCCGTCCCCGAACACGACGGTCTGCTTCTCCATCGCGCGCCGCAAGGCTCCGATGTCGTCGCGCAGCCGGGCGGCCCGCTCGTATTCCTGCGCGTCGGAGGCGGCTTTCATGTCGCGCTCGAGCCGCTTGACGAACCGACCCGTCTGGCCCGACATGAAGTCGCAGAAGTCGAGCACGATCGCGCGGTGCTCCTCGGCCGTCACCGAGCCGACGCACGGCGCCGAGCACTTGCCGATGTAGCCGAGCAGGCACGGCCGGCCGACCTGCGCGGCGCGCTTGAAGACCCCGCTGCTGCAGGTGCGGGCGGGGAAGACACGCAGCAGCAGGTCCAGCGTCTCGCGGATGGCCCAGGCGTGCGCGTAGGGCCCGAAGTAGCGCACGCCGCGTCGCTTGGGGCCGCGCATCACCTGCAGTCGCGGGTACTCCTCGTCGAGCGTGACGGCCAACGAGGGGTAGGACTTGTCGTCGCGGTAGCGCACGTTGAAGCGCGGGTCGAACTCCTTGATCCAGGTGTACTCGAGCTGCAGCGCCTCGACCTCGGTGGCGACCACGGTCCACTCGACGCTGGACGCCGTGGTGACCATCGTTCTGGTGCGGGGGTGGAGCGCGTTGACGTCCTGGAAGTAGGACCCCAGGCGGCTGCGGAGGTTGCGGGCCTTGCCGACGTAGACGACCCGGCCGTGGGGATCGCGGAAGCGGTAGACGCCGGGTCCGTCAGGAACGCTTCCCGGCGCCGGCCGATAGCTCGCCGGATCCGCCACCCGCTCAGCCTAGTCGCGACACGCCCGAGCGCGGGGGCCGTAGGCCGGAGAAGCCGACCGTGCGGTGCTAGGCCTGGCGCCCGCGGGTTGCCGCCAGCCGGGGCCACGTCGTACTCGCACTGCGCCTGAGCTGCTCCTCCACCGCGGCCTGCAGCGCCGCGGCCGCCTCGCGGTCGCGCCGGGACCGGTCGAGCGCCGCGTCGAGGGCCGCACCGCGCTCCGCGGCATCACGGGCGTTGGTGGCCGGGTCGCCGGTGTGGGTCATGTGGCTCTCCATGGGCGCGACTCGGGGAAGGGGGCGCCGAATGGGACCAGGGTGACGCATCGGCGCATTCCCGTCCAGAGAGGTCGTCCTCCTCCCAACCGTTGAGGACGAGCGGGCAGGAGCGGACGGGTACGGCGGCGAACTCGGAGGGCATGTCCCGCCGCCGCCTCGTCAGCCTCCTTGTCAGCTGTGCCCTGCTCGTGCCCGGCGTCTCGCTGGCGACGGCGCAGGCCGGGCCGGGACCGGCGGGACCGAAGATCGACGGGTCGGTGTCGAAGGTCTACATCGTCCCCACCCGGGACGCGGAGATCTACCTCGCGGTGGTGCACCCGACCGCCGCCGGGAAGATCGTGAAGTCGCCGGCGATCCTGACCTACTCCCCCTACTCGGTCCTCGGACGCAACGGTGACGCCGGGCACTGGACGTCGCGGGGCTTCACCCGGATGTACGCCGACGTGGTGGGGACCGGCAACAGCGGTGGCTGCTACGACTACGGCGGCAACCGCGAGAAGCGCACCGCCTACGACGTCGTTGAGTGGGTCGCGAAGCAGCCGTGGTCCAGCGGCAAGATCGGCATGCTGGGCGGGTCCTACGACGGGACCACGCAGTACGCCGCGGCCGTCATGCACCCGCCGCACCTCACGACGATCGTCCCCGAGGCTGCCATCGTGCGCTGGTGGGACTACGCCTACTCAGGCGGGCTGCGCTACACCGACAGCAACGAGCAGTTCGGGCCGCAGGGCGCCGGCGCCACCACGGACGAGGGTGCCGACACACCCCTCGGCTTCGACTTCGGCTTCGCGCTCCAGCCGCCCATCGACCCGGAGGACCCGGACTGGGCGGCCCGGGTCCAGAGCACGATCACCCCGTGCGACGAGCTCGCTCACACGATGGAGGGGTACTCCACCCTCCCGAACAACGGGCCCTTCTGGGCCGAGCGCGACTACCTGCGGCTGCTGCCCACCGTGAAGATTCCCGTTCTGGTCGCGGCGAACTGGGGCGACTGGAACGTCAAGCAGCACAACTCCTGGATGGCTTTCCACGCGCTGACGCACTCCGCGGCGGCGCGGCTCTACATGGGCACTCGTTGGGACGGTCACGGCACGCCCTTCGGCGCTGACTACCCCCGGACCGTGGACGACTGGTTCGCCCGCTGGCTTCAGGGCGAGCACAACGGCATCGAGAAGCGCCTCCCGCTGACCACATCAGCCACCTCCGACTCCAGCAAGACGATCGGCTACCGGCCGGTTTCGGAGTCGCGGCTCAAGCCGCTGCGGCTGGACCTCGGCGGCACCATCCTCGGCGGTAAGGCGGCGGCGGGCACGGCTCAGCTGCCGTGGACGGGTACGGCGACGGAGTCGGACTCCATCGCGCACCTCGACACTCCCGGACGCCACGTGGCCTTCGTGGGCGGCGTACTCGCCCATGACGTCCGGCTCTTCGGCCCGGCCTCGCTCAAGCTCCGCATCACCTCGCCGTGCGACTACGCCACGGTCACGGCTGAACTGGTGGACCTCGGCGACGGGAGAACCACCACCGTCGGCGGCAAGACCGTGGTCACGGACCCGAGCCAACTGGTGGCGGTCACGCGCGGCTGGATGGACTCCCGCTACCGCAACGAGGGATACGTTCCGGCGGCGCCGACAGCAGCGGGCAAGCCGTTCAACCTGACGGTGTCGCTCAAGCCGACCGACTACACGTTCCACAAGGGTCACGCGATCGCGCTGGTGCTCCAGACGGAGGCACTGGAGTGGGTCGCGCCGCGGCCCTGCGCGGCTGCGGGTGTGCCGGCGCTGACACTGGCGTTCGGGCCAGGCGTTGCGTCCCTGACGCTGCCCACCGTCTGAGGGCTTCGGCCGCAGGGAGCGCCTTCATCGGGGGGCCACGCCGTACTCGCTGAAGTGCCAAAAGGAGCGCGCTGCCGGGCGATATCTGGCACCTGACCGAGTACGGCGGGTGGCCGACATGCGGGATGGCAGCGGGCGGGATGCCCGGGGCCTGGGCCTGCGACACCGCGGGCACACATCAGGTGCGCGACTAGGCGCGCTTGCGGGCCGCGGTCTTCTTCGCGGTGCTGGCCTTCGCGGTGGTCGCCTTGGCCGCGGTCTTCTTCTTGGGAACGAGTACGGCGCTGCGGCCCTTGAGCACGGGTGCCAGGAAGGCACCGGTGTGCGATCCGGCGACCGTGGTCACGTGCTCCGGTGTGCCCTCCGCGACGACGGTTCCGCCGCCGCGGCCACCCTCCGGGCCCATGTCGACGATCCAGTCCGCGGTCTTGATGACGTCGAGGTTGTGCTCGATGACGATGACGGTGTTGCCGGCGTCGACGAGCCGACCGAGCACGCCGAGCAGCTTGCGGATGTCCTCGAAGTGCAGGCCGGTGGTCGGCTCGTCGAGGATGTAGACGGTGCGGCCGGTGGACCGCTTCTGCAGCTCTGAGGCGAGCTTGACGCGCTGCGCCTCGCCGCCGGACAACGTGGGCGCGGGCTGGCCGAGCCGGACGTAGCCGAGCCCGACGTCGTCGAGCGTCTTGAGGTGCCGCGAGATCGCCGGGATCGCCTCGAAGAAGTGCAGCGCCTCCTCGATCGGCATGTCGAGCACCTCGGAGATGGTCTTGCCCTTGAAGTGCACCTCGAGCGTCTCACGGTTGTAGCGCGCGCCGTGGCAGACCTCGCACGGCACGTAGACGTCAGGGAGGAAGTTCATCTCGATCTTGATCGTGCCGTCACCCGAGCACGCCTCGCACCGTCCGCCCTTGACGTTGAAGGAAAACCGGCCCGGGAGGTAACCGCGCACCTTGGCCTCGGTCGTCTCCGCGAACAGCTTGCGCACGTGGTCGAAGACCCCGGTGTAGGTGGCCGGGTTGGACCGCGGGGTGCGCCCGATGGGCGACTGGTCCACCCCGACGACCTTGTCCACCTGGTCGAGTCCGCTGACCTTGGCGTGCCTACCGGGCACAGCGCGCGCTCCGTTGAGCTCGCGCGCCAGCACCGAGTGCAGGATGTCGTTGACCAGCGTGGACTTGCCGCTGCCGCTGACGCCGGTCACGGCGACGAAGGTACCGAGCGGGAAGGTGACCGTGACGT
>JAVEEJ010000214.1 GCA_030840515.1 Frankiaceae bacterium
GGCGCGACTCACCGCACCATGGAGCCGGCTCACGCCGTTGGCGCGCTGCGCGAGACGCAGCCCCATGACGGCCATGTTGAAGACCGTCTCGTCGCCGTCCTCGGGCTCGGCGCCGAGCTCGAGGATCCGCTCGACCGGCACGCCGGGCACCGCGTTGTCACCGCCGAAGTGCTTCGCGACCAGCTCCGCAGGGAACCGGTCAATGCCTGCGGGCACCGGCGTGTGCGTGGTGAAGACGGTGCCGGCCCGGGCCGCAGTCATCGCCTCGTCGAAGCTCAGCCCCGACTCGACGTACTCGCGGATCCGCTCCAGTCCCAGGAAGCCGGCGTGGCCCTCATTGGTGTGGAACACCTCAGGGTCGGCGTTCCCGGCGATCCGGCAGAAGGCACGCACCGCGCGTACCCCGCCGATGCCGAGCAGCATCTCCTGGAGCAGCCGGTGGTCACCGCCGCCGCCGTAGAGCCGGTCGGTGACGTTGCGCTCAGCGGCCTCGTTGTCCTCGACGTCGGAGTCGAGCAGCAGCAGCGGCACCCGGCCGACCTGCGCCTTCCACACCTGGGCCTTGAGCGCCCGGTTGCCGGGCAGTCCCACGCTGACCTTGAGCGGGCTGCCGTCGTCCTCGCGCAGCAGGCTGATCGGGAGGCCCTGCGGGTCGACCGGTGGGTAGTGCTCCTCCTGCCAGCCCTCCGGCGACAGGCTCTGCTTGAAGTAGCCGCGGCGGTAGAGCAGGCCGACGCCGATGATCGGCACGCCGAGGTCCGACGCGGCCTTCAAGTGGTCGCCGGCGAGGATGCCGAGGCCACCGGAGTACTGCGGCAGCACCTCCGTGATGCCGAACTCGGGCGAGAAGTACGCGATCGCCCGGGGGGCGTCCTCGGGGAGCGACTGATACCAGCGGTCACCCGTCAGGTAGTCGTTGAGGTCGTCGGACAGGTCCGTCAGCCTGCGCAGGAACCGCTTGTCCTTCGCGAGCTGGGCCAGCCGGTCAGCCGGAACCTCGCCCAGCATCCGCACCGGGTCTCCCTGGCTGCGGGCCCAGACATCCGGCGCCACGACCTCGAACAGGTCGAGTGACTCCGCATGCCAGGTCCAGCGCAGGTTCATGACCAGGTCGGCCAGCGGGGCCAGCGGCTCGGGCAGGGCGGCACGGACCGTGAAACGGCGCAGGGCTCTCACAGCGGGCGACCTTACCGAGGGCCGGTGACCCACGGCACCGCCGTACTCGCCGTGACGGCCGGACGCGGCCAGCCATGCTCCTGTCGCGTGATCATGACGTTGTTCACACCCGCCGCGACCAGTCTCAGCGTGAGTCGGCCCCTCCTGCTGTGAAGAACGTCATCGTCGCGGCAGAGGTGCGCCCTCCACAGCGCCGACGGCGGCGAGAGCTCGTCCACAACGAGTACGGCGACCCGTTCCCGGACCCGCCGCGCACTCACCGTCGGCTCATGGCGTCGGGCGATCTCCCTCTGGACAGGCCGGCACGACGTTCTGCCCTGATAGCGGCCTCACCCCGTGGGCGAGTAGACCGGTCCGTGGGTCGAGGCCAGGCGGAACGGCCGCATCACGGCATCTACGCGCCCCCCGGATTCACCCGTACGGCATCAGGGAAGGCGCTGGCGGCGCTCGCGACCGAGTCCAAGGCTGCGGCGAGTCATTGGACCGCGGTGGGGTTGTACGGCTGGGAACTGCTCGACCCGGCACCCGAGGACGACGTCCACCTCACGGTGCCGCCTGGCCCGACCACGAGGAGGCGCCAGGGGATTCAGCGCCACTCGTCCAGGCACGACCCCGACCGCCGCAAGGTGCAAGGTGTCTGGGTTACCGGCCCGGCACGCACCGTCATGGATGTCGCGGTGTTGCCCGCCACCACGCTGACGGCAGCGGTCTGCCTCGCCGACGCGGCAATCCGCTCAGGTTCGGTCACGCCCGTGGAACTGGACGCCATGGCCGAGAAGTGGGCGGGTCGCAAAGGCGCTGTCCGGGTTCGGGACGTCGCCCGACTTGCACGCGCGGGTTCGAGGTCGTGTCCAGAGACCTTCGCCCGGATCACCCTGGAGCTGGCGGGAATGACCTTTGAGCCGGGCTACACCATCCTCGGGCCGGGTGGCTGGACTCTTTACGAGGGTGACCTCGTGGACGAGCAGCACTTGCTGTGGCTGGAGTACGACGGCTATGAGGTGCACACCGAGCGGCAGCAGTTCCGCAAGGACCGCCGGAGGGCGCGGGCGATCCCGCGTCGCGGCTGGCGGGTGCTGCCCTTCACGGACGAGATCCTCGCGAATCCGTCAGCCTTTGTGGCCGAGATCCTTCTGGAAGTCGAGGCCGCGCCCGCCCGGATTCGCGGCCTTCCCGCCGGCGTGTCGCCCGAGGCGGACGCGGTCCGCATCCGTTGGCTCGCAAGCTGACGTCGCCGTACTCGTGATCATGACGTTCTTCACCGTCCCGTCCGGCTCGTGAGCGTGGACGCTCCGCCGGCGGTGTGAACAACGTCATGATCGTCACGAGGGAGCGCGAGATTTGGGGGGCCGATGAGCGGCAGGCGTGAGGTCGAGGGGCCCGGGTAGGTTCGCGAACCGTGATCGGCCGCTTCCCCATCCTCGACGTGCACCCGGTCGTGGAGTGCGGCCGCTACCCGGCGAAGGCAGTGGTCAACGAGCCGTTGCGGGTCGAGGCCACCATCATCCGCGAGGGACACGACAGCCTCGGCGCCAACGTGGTGCTGCGTGACCCGAAGGGGCGCAAGGCCGCCTACACGCCGATGCGCCCGGTCCAGAGCGCGGGCACCGACCGCTGGGCCGCCGAGATCCGGCCCACCGCGGAAGGCCGCTGGACGTTCCAGGTCGAGGCCTGGAGCGACCCGGTGGGGACCTGGCGGCACGAGGCCGAGATCAAGGTTCCCGCCCGCATCGACGTGA
>JAVEEJ010000257.1 GCA_030840515.1 Frankiaceae bacterium
CTGGAGGCGCTGGAAGGCGGCAAGATCGTCGTCGTCGCAGGCTTCCAGGGCGTCTCGTCCACGAGTGACATCACCACGCTCGGACGCGGCGGCTCCGACACCACCGCCGTCGCCCTGGCGGCAGCGCTGCAGGCGCAGGTGTGCGAGATCTACACCGACGTCGACGGCGTGTACTCGGCTGACCCGCGCCTCGTCCCGAATGCTCGCCAGTTGCCGACGGTCTCCTACGAGGAGATGCTCGAGCTGGCCGCCTGCGGCGCGAAGATCCTGCACCTGCGCTGCGTCGAGTACGCCCGCCGCTACGGAGTACCCGTCGTGGTGCGCTCGTCCTTCTCCAGCAAGCCCGGCACAAGGATCACAGGAGAGCCCCCCGTGGAGCAGGCCATCATCAGCGGTGTCGCGCAGGACCTCTCCGAGGCCCGGGTCACCGTCGTCGGAGTGCCCGACAAGCCGGGCGAGGCGGCACGGATCTTCCGCGCGATCGCCGACGCCGAGGTCAACATCGACATGATCGTGCAGAACGTCTCAGGCGCGGCCGGTCGCACTGACATCTCCTTCACGCTTCCCAAGGCCGACCTGTCGGCCGCGATCGCGGCGCTGACCAAGCAGCAGGCGACGGTGGGGTTCGAGCAGCTGCTCTCCGACGAGAACATCGGCAAGGTCTCCCTGGTCGGCGCGGGGATGCGCACCCACCCAGGTGTGTCCGCCACGTTCTTCGAAGCACTGGGCGCGGTGGGCGTCAACGCCGAGGCGATCAGCACGTCAGAGATCCGCATCTCCGTCGTCTGCCGTGACACCGATGTCCCTTCCGCAGTCCGCGCCGTGCATGACGCGTTCGGTCTCGCAGGTGACGAGGAAGCCACCGTGTACGGCGGCACCGGGCGATGAGCGGCCTGACCGTCGCGGTCGTCGGCGCCACCGGACAGGTCGGCGGTGTGATGCGCCGCGTCCTCGCCGAGCGGCAATTCCCTGTCGCGAGGATGCGCTACCTGGCGTCGGCGCGCTCCGCCGGCACCACGCTTGCCTGGGGTGACGAGCAGATCTTGGTCGAGGACGCATCGACCGCAGACGTGAGCGGCATCGACATCGCGCTGTTCTCCGCCGGCGCCAGCACCTCACGCGCTCAGGCGCAGCGCTTCGCCGACGCGGGCGCCGTCGTCATCGACAACTCCTCAGCCTTCCGGATGGATCCCGAGGTCCCGCTCATCGTCAGCGAGGTCAACCCCCGGGCGATCCGCGACGCGAAGCGCGGCATCATCGCCAACCCCAACTGCACGACGATGGCCGCGATGCCGGTCCTCAAGCCGCTGCACGACGAGGCGCAGCTGGTGCGGCTGATCGCCTCGACTTACCAGGCGGTCTCGGGTGGAGGCATCGCCGGCGTCGACGAGCTCGACAAGCAGGTGCGCCAGGTCGCGGACCGCGCCGCCGAGCTCGCGCATGACGGGTCTGCGGTCGAGTTCCCGATGCCGGTGCTCTACGCACGTCCGATCGCGTTCAACGTCCTCCCACTCGCCGGTGATCTCCTCGACGACGGCTCCTTCGAGACCGTGGAGGAGCAGAAGCTGCGCAACGAGACGCGCAAGATCCTCGACATCCCCGACCTGCGCGTCTCCGGGACCTGCGTGAGAGTGCCGGTGTTCACCGGTCACTCGCTCGCGTTGAACGCCGACTTCGCTCGGCCGTTGTCGGTCGCTCGCGCCACCGAGCTGCTCGAGTCCGCGCCGGGCGTCGAGGTCACCGAGATCCCGACGCCGCTGCAGGCCGCCGGACGCGACCCTTCCTACGTCGGCCGGATCCGCCAGGACGGCCCCAACTCGCTGGCCTTGTTCGTCAGCAACGACAACCTGCGCAAGGGCGCTGCGCTGAACGCCGTACAGATCGCCGAGCTGGTCGCGGCCAGTCGATGAGGGCGACCGGGCCAGTTGTTCTCGCGGTCGCCGCGCTCCTGGCCGGCTGCTCCTCGAGCTCGTCGTCGGAGCAGCAGGCCGACGCCCAGCCAAGCGGTGCGCGCGCGACGCCGGGCGCAGCGGGCTCTCCCACGGCGGGTGTGATGCCTCAGGGCACCCGCGCCTCGAGCGCGGCCGCAGATCCGGGGGGAGCGAGTACGCCGGGCGCGGGGGCGGGCACGGTCGTCGTACCCGCGTCCTGTCCTTCCGCCGGCAACGAGCCTCCCAACGCGGCCGGAGGCGGCACACAGGTCACGTACGCCGGGACAGGCACCGGGAGCTACAGCGCGCCGGACGGCACAGGTGCGAGCTACCCGTTCCCTCCGCGCTGGACCTATGTGTGGCGGGCCACCGAGCACCTCGTCGAGCTCAGTGCGACGGACGCGCTCGGAGTCTGGGGCATCGCGGCCGCGGCGCCCGACGAGCGGCTGTCGAGAGTCTCCGCCATCTACCTCACCGCACCCGATGGGCGCGGCGGCTCGCTGACCTTCTCCATGCGGCTCGCTGCGGCACTGCCGCTCACTGCGCTCGCGCCCGGTGCGAGCGCGAGTGGCCGCGCGGTCGATGACTCACTGCTGGTGACCGTCCATCGCCAGACGAGCGGGACCGCGTTCGACGTCCGGCTGCGAGCCGGGCGCTGTCCTGCCTCGGAGGGGATGGGACCTGGGACGCTGTCACTGGCTCTCGACGGCGCAGGCCCGCCATGGTCCGCGATGCGCTTCGGGTTCGACGTGCGCGTGGAAGACGACCGGCTTCAAGGATCTTTGCAGCTGCGCCGGGCCTGATCGACGGCGCTGAACCAGTGGTCGGGGTGACAGGATTTGAACCTGCGGCCTCTTCGTCCCGAATCAAGATCATCTTGGGTTTCGCCGTTGTTCGCGGTTGATCGCTGACGGCCGTGCCGGGCCGAAAGTGCCTTGTGCACAGGCGTTTTCGGACTTGTGGAGTTGTCCACAGGTGGGTGGTGATGTTCGCCAGTTCTCGTGGTCGTTGGCTCTAGGTTGGGCTCTTTCCGGCGCGCGAAGAGGTCGCCGTGCTCGCGCGGGAAGGGAGCAGAGAGATGGGTCAGAGACGGTCGCGGGGGGACGGCTCGGTGTACTTCGACGCCGCGAACGGGGTGTGGGTCGGGGCGGTCGACCTCGGCCGTGACGACGACGGGGTGCGACGGCGCCGGAAGGTGAGCGGCCGGACGAAGACGGCGGCGTTGGCGAGGATGCGGGAGCTGCGGCGCCGGCTCGACGACGGTGAGGTCGTCACCCACGACAAGACGACGGTGCAGCTGGCGATGGAGGATTTCCTGGCCCGCGGGTTGCCGGCGAAACTGGCGTCGAACACCCGCTACGTGCTCACGCTTTACGGGGCACGGTTCACCGAGCGGGTCGGCGGCCGAACCCTCCGTGCCTTGACGACCCGGGACGTGGAGGACTTCCTTCAGGCGCTGGCGGACGAGGGCAAGGCGCACCGCACCCTCATCGTCGCGAGGTCGGTGCCCGCGCGTTGCCTGGATCACGCGATCCGCCAGGGCTGGCTCCCGGCCGGACGCAACGTCGCGACGCTGGCCCGAATCCCGGAGACCGTCGAGCGAAAGCTCCGCCCGGTGCTGTCCGACACCGACGTCCGTGCGCTGCTCGAGGCCGCCAAGGGCGAACGGTGGGAGCCGCTGCTCGCCACAGTGGCGATCACCGGGTGCCGGATCGGTGAAGCCATCGCCCAGGCCTGGTCCGAGATCGACACCGACCGGAACCTGGTCCACATCACCGCCGGCGTCCGGCACGAAGCGGACGGGTCGTTGAGCCGTCGAGAGCCAAAGAAGAACAGCCACCGCACAGTCGAAGTCCCACCCGCGCTGATCCAGACCCTCCAGGCTCATCGCCGCCGGGTGGTCGCCGAGGCACTGGCCGCGGGACGACCAGCGCCCGATCTCGCGTTTCCCACCGCCGCCGGGTCGATGGTGCACCGGCGCAACCTCGACCGCTGGCTCGACCGCATCGCGAAAGCCGCGGGGGTGAAGGTGAAGGGCTGGCACGACCTACGGCACGCCCTCGCCACCGGGCTCGGCGACGACGGCGTCCCCGTCACCCGCACCGCCTCAGTTCTCGGACACCGCAACATCGACACCACCACACGCGTCTACACCCACCCCACCGAAGCCGCCGACGCTGCGGTCGCACGTGGCCTGCGATTACTTAGCCCGGACGACCAAGGCACCTGACCGATCGCCGAACCGGACGGGAGGGTGTAGTGGATGGCCACCCGGCCGATGCGAACGAGGCAGTCGAAGCCACCGCTCATGCCGAGAAGAGGATGCCTGGCGGCGGCGAGGCTCGGCGCTGCTCTTGGCTCGACCGGTGTTCGACGAGTTATTGGAAGTAGGCCGCGGTAAGCGTCGACGGATGAACGCGGCGAAGAAAGCGGCCGTAGTTGCGGATGCCGTTAGCCAGGTTGAGAGCCTCGCCCGCCGTCAACTCGCCCATCGCAACGGAATCGCGGAGCACCGCGATGGTGTCAAGGACGCGTCCGGCGCCGATTCGGCGCTCCGCGAATGTGTAGGCGTCATTGTCGTCGGTGACGAAGAGACCGTTGGCCTTGTCGGCGAAGTAGATGCTCTCAGCTTCGCCGAAGTGGTCCACGGGTGGGCGGCGCCCCTCGTTGAGTCCGATGTGCAGCCTGTGGATGGGATCGTGATCGGTCGCGCCAGGGCTGCTCGGTGGGCCTAGCCACGACCTGGCCGCGAGGGCGGCGGTGCATTCGGGATGCCCTGGGCACGCTTCCAGTTCGTCAAAGACTGCCTCGGTCCAGCGAGGTTCGGGCCGCCCTCCGAAGCGGGTCTCGAGTACGTCCAGGCGTGCGATCGCGCCGAAGTGCAGCAGCGTGACAGTGTCAAAGAGGACCGGCTCGGCCACGGGAGGTTCACTCGCCCTTGACTGCGTCGCCTAGACGGGCGAGCCGGCGAAGAGGTCCTCCGTGCTCGTGTGCTCATCGACCTTGCTGTACTCCGGACTGCTCAACAGCTCGTAGACGTCGTCGTGTCGATCCAAGGTGGCCTCGAGTGCTTCAGCGCT
>JAVEEJ010000285.1 GCA_030840515.1 Frankiaceae bacterium
CGCACGCCGAGATCCGCGGGCGCGACCTGGTGTCCGGCCTGCCGAAGACGATCGTGGTGTCGGCGGAGGAGATCCGCAAGGCGATCGAGGAGCCGGTCAACGCGATCGTCGACGCGGTCAAGACCACCCTCGACAAGTGCCCGCCCGAGCTGTCCGGCGACATCATGGACCGCGGCATCGTGCTGACCGGCGGCGGCGCCTTGCTCAAGGGGCTCGACGAGCGGCTGCGCCACGAGACCGGCATGCCGATCCACATCACCGACAACCCGCTCGACTCCGTCGCGCTCGGCTCGGGCAAGTGCGTCGAGGAGTTCGAGAGCCTGCAGCAGGTCCTCATCTCCCAGCCGCGGCACTGATCCGCGGCACAGCCGCAGCTGAGGGATGAGGGACCGGAGGCGCTCCAGGGTCGTGCTGGCCCTCCTCCTGCTGACCAGCTTCACCCTCATCACGCTCGACTACCGCTCGGGCTCCGGCTCGCCGCTGAGCCCGCTCCGAGGCGTCGTGTCAGCAGTGGTGGGCCCGATCGAGCGAGCCGCCGCCGCGATCGTGCGCCCGGTGCGCGGCGCGCTCGACGACATCGGCAACCTGGGCAGCTCCAAGAAGAAGATCGCCTCCCTGCAGGAGGAGAACGCGCGGCTCCGGGCACAGAACAACCAGGCCGATCTCTACGCCGCCCGGCTTCGTGAGATCGCGAAGGTCAACCACCTCTCAGGGGTGGGTCAGTACCGCATCGTCAAGGCTCAGGTCGTGGCGCTCGGCGACGCGTTGGGCTTCGAGTACACGGCGACGATCGACGCGGGCACCAAGGACGGGATCAAGCCGGGGCTGACCGTCATCAACGGTGACGGGCTGGTGGGGCGGGTGAAGTCCGTCGGCCGCGACACCGCCACCGTGCTGCTCGCGATCGACCCCATCTCCACGGTGTACGTCCGGCTGGAGGGGTCGCTGCGGGTGGGCGCGCTCACCGGTCAAGGCCAGGGCGAGCTGGACTTCCAGCTGCGCGACGCCAACGCGAAGGTGAAGAAGGGCGAGCGGCTCGTCACCTTCGGATCCCAGGGCAAGGGGCCCTTCGTCGCCGAAGTGCCCGTGGGCACCGTCAGCGCCGTCGAGTCGACCCCGGGCGCACTCACCCGCTCGGCCAAGGTCAAGCCCTTCGTCGACTTCGGAGCCTTGGACATCGTCGCGGTAGTCCTCGAGAGTCCGCGCACCATCCCGCGCGACTCGGTGCTGCCCCCCAAGCCGACGCCGAGCCCCACACCGTCCCAGCCGGCACCCAACCCGAGCGTCCCGGCCAACCCGTCGGGCACGCCCACCCCGTCGGCGACCCCCACCCGTCGCCCATGAGGTGGAGCCGGGTCGTGCTCACCGGTCTGCTGCTGCTCACGGCGCTGCCGCTGCAGACCGCCGTGCTGAGCCGGCTGCCGCTGCCCGGCGCCGCCCCGCAGCTGCCGCTCGTCGTGTGCCTCGCACTGGCGCTCGCCTACGGCCCGCTCGACGGGATGGTGGTCGGCTTCGCCGGCGGCCTGCTGGTCGACCTCGCGCCGCCTTCTGACCATGCGGCCGGCCGGCTGGCGCTGGCGTGGACGGTCGCCGGCTACCTCGCGGGGCTGGCCTCGGAGGAGGTGCGGCGCTCCTCGTTCGCCCCGCTGCTTCTGGTCGGGGGCGCGGCCATCGTCGGCGGCGGCCTCTACGCCGGGGTGGGCGCCCTCCTCGGAGATGTGCGCATGGACCCGCACGCGCTGGCCCGGGCGCTTCCCGTCAGCGTCTTCTACGATGTGGTGCTCGCCCCGTTCGTCGTACCCGCCGTGCTCTCGCTCGCCGCCCGGCTCGAGCCGGAAGCCGCACGAAGATGACCAGACCCGACAGGCAGAAGACCACGTGAACGAGCGCTCCAAGGCTCGGCTGTTCATCCTCAAGGTGACAGTGGCCTCGCTGCTGCTCACGCTCGGCGGACGCGTGTGGTTCCTTCAGGTGCTCGCGGGTGACCAGTACGCCGCGGCCGCTGCCAACAACAACCGGCGCGAGATCGTCGAACCCGCTACCCGCGGACGCATCCTGGACGTCATGGGCCGTCCGCTGGTGCAGAACCGCACCGCGCTCGTCGTCTCGGTGGACCGGATCAAGCTTCTGCGCCAGCCGCAGCACGGCGCCGTCGTACTCGCCCGCCTGGCTAAGGTCGTCCACCTGCCGCTGACCCAGCTGCGCAACAAGATGACGCTGTGCAGCTTCGTGACGAAGCCCGGCCACGAGAACAAGGTCGCCGCTCCGGAAGGGTGCTGGAACGGCTCCCCCTACCAGCCGATTCAGATCACCGATGGCGCCGACGACGCGATGGCCCAGCAGATCGAGGAGCAGCAGGAGCTGTTCCCGGGGGTGACGGCCAAGCTCGCCGCCGTGCGCGACTACCCCAAGCCGGACGCGGTCAACGCCGCGCACCTGCTCGGCTACCTCTCGCCGATCACCGACGCCGAGCTGAAGAAGGACCGCACCGGGGACGTCGTCCTGCAGGGAACCGAGCTCGTGGGACGAGCCGGACTGGAGAGCGTGTACGACGACTACCTGCGGGGCCGGCCAGCGAGCTCCACCGTCGCGGTGGACGCGCGCGGCGCTGTCACGGGAACCATCGCGGTGGACGCGGGCACGCCTGGTGCCTCGCTGGTGACGAACCTCGACGTGGAGGTGCAGCGCGCCACCGAGCTTGCGCTCGTGCACGCTGTGCAGCGGGCGCACGGCATGACCGACCGCGACGGCAAGCACTACAAGGCCGACAGCGCGGCCGCCGTCGTGCTCGACGTGACCACCGGACGCGTCGTCGCCATGGCCAGCTACCCGACGTACGACCCGAATGTCTGGGTCGGTGGGATCTCGCAGAAGGACTACGCCGCCCTCTCCGACGAGAAGGCCGGTGTGCCGCTGCTGTTCCGGCCCACTCAGGGAGCGTTCGCCCCCGGCTCGACGTTCAAGCTCGTCTCCACCAGCGCCGCCGTCGAGGCGGGGTTCCCGCTCAACGGCACCTACGCCTGCCCCTCGAGCTATCGCATCGGCGGGCGGCAGTTCCACAACTTCGAGGGCGAGTCCTTCGGTGCGATGAACCTGCACACCGCCCTGGTGCGCTCGTGCGACACGGTCTTCTACAAGTTCGCCTACGACGAGTGGCTGCACGACGAGCGGATCAAGAAGCCGCGCGAGGTCTTCGCGGCCATGGCGAAGGCCTGGCACCTCGGCGCGAAGACGGGCATCGACCTCGCTGATGAGCGACGTGGGCGCATCGCGTCACGCGCGTTCAAGCTCGCCAACTGGAAGCAGCTGAAAGCCCAGTGGTGCAAGGGCGCCCAGACCCGACCGAAGGGCAGCTACCTGCAGCGGCTGGACTTCGAGAACTGCGTCGACGGCTACCGCTATCGCGCCGGTGACGCGGCTAACTTCGCGATCGGCCAAGGCGACACGCTGGTCACGCCGCTGCAGCTGGCGTCGGCCTACGCCGCGCTCGCGAACGGCGGGACGATCTACACGCCGCGGCTCGCCCGCGCGATCGTGGGGGCCGACGGCAAGGTGCTCAAGAGCTTCGCCCCGGTCGTCGCCGGGCACCTGCCGGTCAGCGCATCGGTGCTCGACTACATCCGGTCGGCGCTCGGGGGCGTCACCACGGAGCAGGGCGGCACGGCGCGCAACGCGTTCAACGGCTTCCCGCTGGGTCAGGTGCATGTCGCGGGCAAGACGGGCACCGCCGAGGTCGCCGGCAAGCAGGACACCTCGTGGTTCGCCTCCTTCGCACCCGTCGACCACCCGAAGTTCGCTGTCGTCGCCATGGTGACTCAGGGGGGCCAGGGCGCTCGGGTGGCGGCGCCCGCCGTGCGTGAGATCTACGACGCGATCTACGGCTTCGAAGGGGCCAAGGCCGCGTTCGCTGATGGACAGCTGCCCAAGGGGCTGCCCAAGATCGCGGCCGACGGCAGCGTCATCCCTCGACCGCTGATCACCTCACGGCCCACATCGAGCCCGAGCCCGACGGCCACCGCGCTGGACGCCCCGGCCATCGTCGAGCGGCGCTACCGAGGGGTGACGTGACGGGCTGGGGGTCGACGCCGCGCACCCTGGGCGCCGGCTCCCTCGCCCGACCACGACAGCGGATGTCGGCGCGGGCTCTGGCGCGCGAGTCGCCACTGCGCCGGCTGGACTGGGTGCTCCTGTTCGCCGTACTCGCCCTCGCGATCCTCGGCTCGCTGCTCGTCTGGTCGGCCACCCGCAGCCACCAGGAGCAGGCCGGAGCCGACCCCGCGTACTACTTCAAGCGCCACCTCGTGAACCTCGTGATCGGCCTCGTCCTCGGCGCCGTCACGATGCTGGTCGACTACCGGGCGCTGCGGGCCTACGCGCCGTTCGTCTACGTGGGCTCGGTCTTCGGGCTGCTCGCCGTACTCGCCGTAGGAAAGACCATCAACGGCTCGCACTCGTGGATCGTGCTGCCTGCCGGCTTCCAGATCCAGCCGTCGGAGTTCGCCAAGGTCGCCATCGTGGTGGGCGGCGCCATGTTGCTGGGGGAGAAGCGCGACGGCGAGGACGAGCCGCGGTTCGGTGACATCTTCCAGATGCTGCTGCTCGTCGCCTTCCCGGTCGGGCTCATCATGCTGCAGCCCGACCTCGGCACCGTGATGGTGGTCGTCTTCATCCTCTTCGGGATGCTCGCCGTGTCCAACGCGCCGGCGCGCTGGCTCGTGGGGCTGCTGGTCGCGGGCTTCATCGGCGGGGCGCTGATCATCCAGGTGGGCCTGTTGAAGGACTACCAGATCAACCGCTTCAAGGCCTTCGCGAACCCGACCGCAGACACGCGAAGCGTCTCCTACAACCAGAACCAGGCGAAGATCACCATCGGGGCCGGCGGCGTATTCGGGAAGGGCCTGTTCCACGGCACGCAGACCGAGGGGCAGTTCGTCCCCGAGCAGCAGACCGACTTCGTGTTCACGGTCGCGGGGGAGGAGCTCGGCCTCGTGGGTGCGGGCGGGATCATCCTGCTCGTCGG
>JAVEEJ010000308.1 GCA_030840515.1 Frankiaceae bacterium
AACCTCGCCATCGCCCTGGCCCAGAGCGGTGAGCGCGTCATCCTGGTCGACGCCGATCTGCGCCGTGCGCAGGTCGCCGGGTCCATGGGGCTTGTCGCCGGCGTCGGACTCAGCGACGTCATCCTGCGCACGGCAAGCCTGGACGAGGCTCTCCAGGAGTGGCGCGACCTGCTCCTGGTGCTGCCCGCGGGCAGCCTTCCTCCCAACCCGGCCGAGCTGCTGGGCTCACAGCGGATGGCGACAGTGCTCGCCGAGCTGGCCGCGCGCTGCGACATCGTGATCATCGACACGCCACCCGTGCTGCCGGTCACGGACGCCGTGGTGCTGGGGGCACAGGCCGATGCGACGCTCGTCGTCGCGCGGTGGGGCAAGGCGCAGCGGGTCCTCGTCGATGATGCGGCGAAGCGGTTGCGCGGCGTGGGTGCGTTCGTGGTCGGGTCCGTCCTGAACGCCGTACCCGAGGCCAAGGCCCAGGACTACTACGAGGCCTACCGGCGGGAGCTCGCAGAGCCGGCGGGGAAGCGCTGACGGGCCGTGGCCCCCGCCGCATTGCCATCGGTCCTCATCGTCAGCTACCGCCGCCCCGAGCTGCTTCAGCGGTGTCTGCGGAGCCTCACCTCGCACGCGCCCGACTGGCCGGTCCAGGTCTGGGACAACGCCTCACCGGAAGCCGATGCCTTCCGGGAGCTGTCGGCAGAACACCCACAGGTGTCCTGGCACTGGCACGACGAGAACATCGGGTTCGGCGCCGCGGTGAACCGGCTGGCCGAGCTGAGCGAGGGTGACCTGCTGCTGCTCAACCCCGACGCCGAGCTACTGCGTTCGCCGGACGTATTGCGGCAGGCGCTGAGCGGTAGTCCTCGGGTCGCGGCGGTCGGTCCGCTGATCGAGGTGGCGGGCCTGCGGCCATGGGACAACGCCCGCCGGCTGCCGGGGGTGACCCGGATGATCGTGGAGTACTGGGGGCTCTCCGACGTGCTCCGCGGCACACCGCTGTCCCAGCGCTACCGATCCGCACCGCGGACAGCGGGCTACGTCTCCGGCGCCTGCCTGCTGCTGCGACGCAGCGCCTGGGACCAGGTCGGGCCGTTCGACGAGCGCTTCTGGCTCTACAGCGAAGAGGTGGACTGGTCCCGTCGTGCGCATGCAGCCGGATGGACCATCGGTCTGCTCAACGAGGTGTTGGTCCGGCACGTGGGCGGGGCCAGCTCTGAGCTGGGTGCTTCCGAGCGGACCGGCCCCAACTGGCTCCTCGACATGCAGCAGGCGTACCTGGCGAAGCACCACGGGCGCCGTGCCGCCGCGACCTACGCCACCGCTGCGCGTTCCTTCGACCGGCTGCGGGCGGCGCGCCGACGCCGACGGCAGGCCTAGATGCGCATCGCCCTGATCGCTCCCTGGTTCCGCACTCTCGGGCAGGTCCACGGACGAGCCCTGGCCCGGCAGGGCCACGACGTGCTTCTGGTGACGACCGACGGCCACTTCCAGGACGGCTACGGGTGGGTCCCTGAGCTGCTGCTCCCTGCTCGGCTCAAGTCGGCTCGGTGGCCGAGCGCGTGGGCGACGGCGCGTCGCCAGCTGCGCCGCTGGCGACCGGAGGCGGTGCTGCTCGATCAGACCTGGGATCTGCGTGCCGCGGCGTTGGCCCACGGAGCACCTCGCGCCCTGGTGGTTCACGACGCAGGGCCTCACGACAAGCTCCACGTGGGAGCGGCCTGGCAGCGGTCCGTGATCGCGCGCCAACGTCGGACGGCGAGGGACGTCGTGTGCTTCAGCAGGGCGGTGCGCGACCGACTCGACGCGTCGGCCCGCGTCCACGTGGTGCCGCTGACGAGTGAGCTCCCGGAGGATCTGGTGCTTCCGGTGGCACCCGCCGGCGAGCGCCGTGACTTCCTCGTCCTCGGCCGGGTCAGCCCCTACAAGAACCTCGACACCGTCTTCGCTGCGTGGGCCGCACACGTCGGATCATCCGCCTACCGCGGGGACCACCTGGTGGTGCTCGGCGACGGCCACCTCGAGGCGGCTCTGCCTCCCGCCACGAGATGGGAGCGGCGCCGATTCGACTTCCGCGTCGAGGCGGCCGCCCTGCACCGCTTCAAGGCAAGCCTGACCCTCTACTCCGAGGCGTCGCAGAGCGGGGCGCAGATCACCTCGATGCAGCTCGGCGTGATGCCCATCGCGTCCTCGGAGGGCGGGCTGCCCGAGTACCAACCGGTCGAACGCCCCTGTGTTGCGCCGCTCGACGTCGGCGCCGTTGTCGTCAGCCTCGCTGAGCTCGCAGACCCGGCCCGCGCCGCCCGGGAGGGACAGGCAGCCCGTGCGCACTACGCCAGTCACTTCAGCGATGACGCTGCGGCTGCTGCGCTGTCTGCGGTCTGCTCGGAGCTGGGAGGCCGTCGTGGGTGACCGCGCCTCCGAACCGATGCGGATACTCGTGGTCACGGCCATGTACCCCACCACGGCCAACCCGGTCTGGGGAATGGTCGTGGCGCGCGAGGTGGAGGCGCTCCGAGCCGCGGGGCACGAGGTCCGGGCTCTCACGAAACGGCCAGGAGCGCTGGGCTACCTGCGGCAGTGGTGGGACGCCACCCGTGAGGTGCGGCGCTGGCGGCCGGACGTCGTTCATGCGCACTTCGGCACGTCGGCATTCGTAGCTGCCCTACTGCCGAGCAGGACCCGGCTCGTGGTCACGCTCCACGGCAGTGACGTCACCTACGGACCGGGTCTCACGTGGGACCGGCACTGGCTGCAGTACTGGATGTCGGTGCTCGCGGCGTGCCGGGCGTCCGCGGTGGTGGTGCAAGCGGAGTTCATGCGGCGTCGCCTGATTCGGCCAGTGCGCCGCAAGGCCGTCGTGCTGCCGCAGCCTGTCGACCTGACGCGCTTCGGCGCGGACCAGCGGTCGGTGCGCGATCCTGGGATGGTGCTCTTCCTCGGCGACAGCAAGCGGGCGGTCAAGCGCCGGGCGTTGGCCGACGAGGCCTGGTCGCTGCTGCCATCGCCTCGGCCCACGTTGACGGGCCTCGATGCGGTCGCCCCGAAGGACATCCCGAGCGCCATGTCGCGAGCCCGAATCGGCGTGCTCACAAGCGAGCGTGAGGGCCTGCCCGTGGCATGCCGCGAGGCTCTGGTGAGCGGCCTTCCGGTGGTGGCGGTCGAGCTCCCCGGCACGCGCGAGCTCGCCGAGCAGCTGCCCGAGGGTGTTTTCCTGACCAGCCAGGAGCCGATAGCGATCGCTCACGCCGTGTCTCGGGCGCTGAAGGCCACAGAAGGTGCGAACGGAGCTGTACTCAGCGGACGGCTCCGTGACGCCACCCGGGCGCTCGGCTGGGGTGCGGCCGGCCACCTCGACGCGGTGGTCGCGCTGTATCGGGGGCCACATCGTGGCGAGTGAGACGACCACCGCCAGCCCGACCCGCGCGGGGTCGGCGCTGCTGTCTGTCCTCGCGGCGCTGCTGGTCTATCTCGCCGCATCGGGCCGGCTGCTTTCGCCGACGCTGTTCGTGCTTGCCTTGGGTGGCGCTGGGGTCGCGCTCTGGGCGCAGCGCCACGTGGCTCTCGTCGCCGGCCTGGGCATCGCTGCGGTCTGCCTGATTCCCATCTACTGGACCAGGCAGGTCGCCTTCCCCGTCTACCCCACGCCGGCCGTGCTGGCCTCGTTGGTGCTACTGCCGGTCGCCGTCACGCAGCTGCGCAAGGTCCGTCTTGTCGGGCTCGACTGGGCGTTCGGTCTCTACGTCGTGCTGCTCACGATGTCGACGACGTTGGTGCTCGGCGGCAACAGGACGGCTGTCATCCAACTGCTCACCGCGACCGCGCTGCCGTACGTCGCCTTCCGCGCGGTCGCAGCCGACCCCGCGGTGCGGCGCGGCTTGGCCATCGGGATCGCCGCGGCCAGCGCGGTGCTGGCGCCGGTGGCCTTCTACGAGATCGGTGGCGGTGACAACCCGTTCTTCAGCCTCGTCACCCCGCGCTACCTGGCGGGCATCTGGGCGCACGCCGAGGTGCGCTTCGACACCACCCGGGCCGAGGCGAGCTTCGGCCATCCCATCGCGTTCGGGATGTTTCTCGTGGTGGCGCTGCTGCTCGCACTCGGGCTGTCCCGCGAGTCGCGCAGACCCACGATCGGACTCGTTGTCGCAGGGCTCACGACGGCCGCACTGATCGGGACGCTGAGCCGCGGGCCGCTCGTCGCCGCGGCGATCGGTGTCGTGCTCTGGCTGCTCGCCCGTCGGCGCGCTCTTGGTCGCCGCGACCTAGCCTTGGTGGCCCTCGTCGCACTGGCCCTGCTGGTCGTCCCCCCCGCCCGAGACACGGTCGGCAAGCTCGTCAACGCGACCTTCGGGCAGAGCGATGAGGCGAGTACGGCGACCTACCGAGTCGACCTCTTCCGTGTCGCCCAGGACCCGGCGCAGTTCTCGCTCTTCGGGCAGAGCGCGTCCGGTGTTGCGGGCGGCGGCACCAACTCCCTGCGAAACCGCACTCAGGTCGACTCCATCGACAGCGAGTACGTGCTCATCTACCTGCGCAACGGCCTCCTGCCGCTGGCCGCTTTTTCGGCGCTGCTCGTCCTCGCGCTGCGGACGCTCGCGCGTGGCGGGCTACCGCCGCTCGACACGGCGTGGCTTGCCGCTGCGGCCGCGGTGATGATCGGACTGCTGTCCGTTGCGCTCATCACGCAGTTCGCGGCCGTCGCCTACATGGTCCTGGGCGTCGCGGCCGCGACAACTCAGGTGCCGACCGTGTTCTCACCACGGACGACCGAGGAGAGCAGCGACTCGTAGCCGTCGAGCATCGTCTCCAGTCCCCAGCGCTCCTCCACCAGCCCGTGCCCGGCCGTGGCCAGGCGGTCCTGCTCCACCCGGTCCTGGATGAGCGTGTGCAGCTGCTCGGGCCACCGTGCTGGGTCGGCGTCGAGCAGCAGGCCCGTCCCGGCCAGCAGCTCGGGCATCGCCCCCACCGGGGCGGCGGCGACGGCGACACCCGAGGCCATGGCCTCGAGCGCAACCATCGGCAGGGCCTCGCTGCGGCTCGGAATGACGAGTACGTCGAGTCGGCTCAACGCGGCAGGGATGTCACTGGTCCACCCGTGCCAGGTGACCTCGACGGCCAGCTCAGCGGCGAGTCGTTCGAGCGCTGCGCGCTCCGAGCCGTCGCCGTACACGTCCAATGACCACCCACCGGGTGGCAGCTCGGCCATCGCCCGGATCAGCCGGTCGACCCCCTTGACTGCCTCCAGCCTGCCCACGCAGCCCACTCGCACCGGGCCGTCCGGTCTGGGGCGCAGCGATGCGCGGAGGTCGGTTCCGTTGGGCACGGTATGAGGTGACGCAACGAGGCCGTCAGCTGCGCGAAGGCGTGCCGCGTGGCCCGGCGTGAGCGCCCCGAGCGCGTCGGCACGCCGCAACGCCACACGCAGCGGCCCACGGTAGAGATGGCCCTCGTCGGGTGGCCAGGAGTGGGAGACCGCGACCCATCGCAGCCGCCCGGGGCTGCGAAGCCGGGCGGTCCACGCGTACGCGACCTCGGTGTTCGTGCAGCCGGTGATCACCACATCAGCCGGTGCGGGCAACCGTCCGAACGAGGCTCTGGCCTTGTCAAGGCGTTCGCCTGGGGCGTGGTCTGCGGCCAGCGGTCCTGCCGCCTGAAGGACGACGAACGTGACGCGGTGGCCACGGGCGGCTAGCCCGTTGGCAAGCAGGACCCGCTGCCGCTCGGCCCCGCCGACCTGCAGCGTGTTGCTCGTGAGGGTCAGTCTGAGCCCACCGACGCTCGCCATGGGCGATACTGGAGCGGTCTGGCCCACCGGCCGATGATGGCAGGTGTGCACGGCGTGACGAGCAGTGCTCAGGGCGGCAGATGGGACGGCGTAGCCTAAACGGCCCAACAGCCAAGGTCCTGAGGTCCCGAGCGAAACCTTGACGACTCCGGGTCGTTGAGACCCACGGGGGAGTCTGCCGCCAGGCCTGCCCCGACAGAAGGAGTACTGATGCCCGCGACGCCCAGCCGTTGGGTGCGACTGCTTGCCGCAGTCGTGCTTGCGGTATTCGGCGTGGGCCTGCTCCAGACCGGGGTGGCGCTGGCGAAGCCCAAGTGCCCGAAGCCGGGTGCCGCCCAAGAAGCCAGCCCCTACCCTCCGAAGCCCTGCAAGGCGGCCGCGACTCCGGACCGCATGTCGCCTGGACAGAAGACCTTCGTCGAGGGAAGTGGCTTCGCCCCTGGTGAGCTCGTCCGCTTCGAGCTGCATTCCAAGACCGTCGTGCTCGGGACCTGGCGCGCGACGTCCAAGGCTCAGCAGGTGCGCACGCCCAGCGGGACGACCAAGCAGGTCCCGGCCGGATGGGTGGGCCACCAGGTGACCATCCCCCTCACGACGCTTCTCGGGGAGCACCAGATCACCCTTGAGGGGCTGAAGTCGGGCGAGTACCTGACCGCGGACATCACCGTCCTCCCCCCGGGTCTGCCGCACGGTGACCCGGGTCTGGGTGGTGGCAGCGGCGGCGGCTCCACCGGTGGTTTGCCCTTCACCGGTACTCAGCTCTTCACGACGGCAGTAGCCGGCGCAGCCGCCTTGGCCGTAGGCCTGATGCTCCTGGTCGCCGCGCGTCGGCGCCGGCGTGCGGTGGCCCTGCGCTGAGCACCGCGTGGCGCCAGCTCCGGCGCTCGGCACGGCGCTACCGGAGACGCCTGAGGCGTCGCATCCTCCCCATCAGCCTGATCGCGATCGCGGTAGTGGCTCTTGCCGTGGCTTGGCTTGCCTGGACGGCTGATCACGCGCGCCGGGACCTGGTCGCGGTCAGGTCGGGCCTGCCGGCGGTTACCGCCGCACTGCGCGCCGGGGACGGTCCCGCGGCGAGCCGCGCCCTCAGCGCGATCCAAGGTCACGCGCGCAGTGCCGAGCAGCACACGTCGGACCCTTTGTGGTGGGCGGTGTCCAAGCTCCCGGTGGTAGGGCGCACCCCCGCCCAGGTCCGCGGCGTCTCGGCGGCGGTGCATCAGCTGACTCAGGAGACGCTGCCAACGGCGGTCCTCATCGCGGACAAGCTTCGACCCAGCCGGGTGCGACCCGCCGAAGGCCTGGTCGACGTGGGCGTCGTCGCTGCGTCGGCCGCTGATGCGCACCGCGCTGCCCGCACCAGCGGGGACGTCCTCAAGCAGCTGCGGGCGACGCCCTCACACGGACTGCTCGCCTCGGTGGACGCGGCGCGCCTGGCGTTGCTTGCCGAGGTGCGACGGGCTCATGACGCCCTCAGCGCAGTGGACCTCGCAACACATGTGCTGCCGCAGATGCTCGGCAACGAGGGCACCAAGCGCTACTTCGTGGCCTTCCAGAACAACGCCGAGGCGCGCGCGACCGGTGGCCTTGTCGGCTCCTACGCCATTCTGCAAGCCGACCACGGCAAGCTGACGCTTGCCCACGTGGGCAGCGCGCGCGAGCTGCCACTGACCGCGAAACCGGTCGTCGAGCTGGGGGCCGAGTACGACGCCCGTTACCGGTCGCAGGCGCCGGCGCGCGACATCAGGAACTCCAACGCGAGCCCGCACTTCCCTTACGCGGCGCAGATCTGGCAGGGCCTCTGGCAGCAGCGCACCGGTGAGCAGCTGGACGGCGCGTTCGCGGTGGATCCAGTGGCGGCGTCCTACGTGCTGGGCGCGACGGGCTCGGTCGTGCTCGGCAATGGGCGGGTGGTGACGGGGAGCAGCCTCGTCGACCTCGTGGAGAGCCGCAGCTACGCGGAGATCAGCGACTCCGCAGTGCGTGACCAGTTCCAGTCGGCGGTCGCCTCGGCCGTGTTCAAGCGCATCGTCCGCGCTCGCGCCGATCAAGTGCACGGCCTGCTCACGGCGCTTGCCAAGGCCGCAGGCGAAGGGCGCGTGCTCGCCTACAGCAACACCGCCGACATCGAACAGCGCCTGTCGGGCACCCGGGTGGCCGGCGTACTCGCGGAGCAGACCGGACCGTTCGCCGGTGTCGTGATCACCAATGCGGCGGGTTCCAAGCTGGACTACTACTTGCGCCGTTCCGTGCGCTACGAGGCGAGCGCGTGCGGGGCCTCGCGGCGCATCAGCCAGGTCCGGGTGCGGCTGGCGAACACGGCACCGGGCCGGGGGCTGCCGAGCTACGTGACGGTCCGGGCGGACGTCACGGGGAAGCCGCCCCCGGCGGGCACGGAACGGCTCCTCGTCTCGCTCTACGCCACGCCCGGAGCGCAGCTGCTCTCCGTCACCCAGGACGGGTTGCGCATCGGCGCCGTCAGCGAGCACGAGCGCGGCCATCCGGTGTTCACAGTCGACGTGGAGATCCCGCCCTCGAGTGCGATCACGCTGGCCTACACGGTCGACGAGCCCTCACTTCACGGGGCCCCGCAGGTGCCGCTTCAGCCGCTCGTGGACGACCCGGGCGTCTCGGTGCGCGTGCCCGTCTGCAGCTGAGTCGATCGCTCAGCGGGCGCTGATCGTCGGCAGGACCTCGCTCAGCGCCTCGTGCCAGTCACGCAGCGGCTCCATCCCCGCACCAGCCCACCGGTCGTGTCCGAGCACGCTCCAAGCCGGCCGGGGCGCCGGGCGAGGGAAGGCCGCGCTCGTGGTGGGCAGCACCCGCTGCGGGTCCGCACCCAGCAGGCGGAAGATGGCCTGCGCCAGGCCGTGCCACGACGTCTGGCCGGTCGCGGTGCCGTGATAAATGCCGGGACCAGCCTGCGAGTTGCTCACGAGCTCGACAAGGCGGGCTGCGAGATCGCGCGTGCAGGTCGGCTGCCCCACCTGGTCGGTGACGACCTGCACGGTCTCGCGCTCCTGCTCCAGGCGGCGCATGGTCGCGACGAAGCTCGGGCCGTTCGCCCCGTAGAGCCAGGCTGTGCGCACCACCTGCCCGCCGGCCCCGAGTGCAGCCCGCTCGCCCGCGAGCTTGGTGCGGCCGTAGGCGTTGATCGGGTCAGGGGCCGCGTCCTCCGAGTACGGCGTTCCCACTGCGTCACCGCGGAACACGTAGTCCGTCGAGATCTGGAGCAAGCGCGCGCCCGAGCGTCGCGCGGCAGTGGCCAGGTGCTCGACCGCAGTGCCATTGATGGCGAGCGCCCGCGTCTCGTGCGCCTCCGCAGCGTCCACGTCGGTCCAGGCCGCGCAGTTCAGGATCGCGTCGGGCTGGGCGTCGGCGACGAGGCCGTCCACCTGCGCGGGCACGGTCAGGTCCGCGTCTGCCACGTCGACTGCGGTCACGTCGTGGCCCGCCGCCGACGCGGCGGTCACGACATCAGTGCCGAGCATCCCCGCGGCACCCGTGACGAGGAGCCTCATGCCCCAGCCTTCAGGGGCCGCCACCACTTCTCGTTGGCGCGATACCAGTCCACGGTCTCGGCCAAGCCTTCGGTGAACCGCCGCTGTGGTGCGTACCCGAGCTGTCGCAGCTTCGAGTCGTCGACCGAGTAGCGCAGGTCGTGGCCGAGGCGGTCGGGCACTCGCTCGACCATCTCCTCACCAGCACCCACCGCTTGCAGGATGAGCGCCGTCAAGTCGCGGTTCGCCAGCTCCTCCCCGCCGCCGATGTTGTAGCTCTCTCCGGCAACGCCCTGCTCGAGCACCACCTGCACGCCGCGGCAGTGGTCGGCCACGTGCAGCCAGTCCCGCACGTTGCGACCGTCGCCGTACAACGGGACCTTGAGCCCGTCGATGAGGTTGGTCACGAACAGCGGGATGACCTTCTCCGGGTACTGGTAGGGCCCGTAGTTGTTGCTGCAGCGTGTGGTGGAGATGTTGAGCCCGTAGGTGCGGTGATAGGCGCGGGCGAGCAACTCAGCCCCCGCTTTGGCAGCGGAGTAGGGAGAGTTGGGAAGCAGCGGGCTGTCTTCGGTCCACGATCCGCTCTCGATCGATCCGTACACCTCGTCGGTGCCGATGTGCACCACGCGCGATGTATTCGCCTGAAGGCAGGCGTCGAAGAGTGTCTGGGCGCCCACCACGTTGGTGACCACGAAGTCAGCGGCTCCCGTGATGGAGCGGTCCACGTGGGTCTCTGCGGCGAAGTTGATGACGGCGTCGTGGCCCGGGAGGAGGTCGGCCAGCAGCCCGCCGTCGCAGATGTCGCCTTGCACGAAGGTCATGCGCTCGTCGTCCGCGACGGGTGCGAGGTTGGCGAGGTTGCCCGCGTAGGTGAGCTTGTCGAGGACCGTGATCCGCGGAGGCTCGCCGTACTCGCCCGCCAATGCCGAGCGCACGTAGTGCGAGCCGATGAAGCCGGCACCGCCGGTGACGAGCAGCCGCACGTCAGCCGCTGATCTGCACGCGGGAGTGGTCGCCGAGCACCAGGCGGTGGGCGCGCGGCGTGCGCGGCGCGGGCCGGACCTCGACGTCGCGGCCGATCAGGCTGGCTTCGACCCGGCGCACGCCGATGATCGACGAACGCGAGAGCACGATGGAGAACTCGATCTCGGTGTCCTCCAGATGGCACTCCGCCTCGATGGAGGTGAAGGGGCCGACGTAGGAGTCCACCACCGTCGTGCCGGCACCGATCAGCGCGGGACCGACAATGCGGGAGCCCTTCACGATCGCGCCCGGCTCGATGACCACGCGCCCCACCAGCTCACTGGCCGCGTCGACGTCGCCGTCGATCCGGCGCTCCATGCCTTCGAGGACGCTGCGGTTCACCTCGAGCATGTCGGTGACGTTGCCGGTGTCCTTCCAGTAGCCGGAGATGACGTGAGAGCGCACCTGGCTGCCGTTGTCGAGCAGCCACTGGATCGCGTCGGTGATCTCGAGCTCTCCGCGCCGGCTCGGCTTGATCGCGGTGACCGCGTCATGGATCCGCGGCCCGAACAGGTAGACACCGACGAGGGCCAGGTCACTCTTCGGATGAGCGGGCTTCTCCTCGAGTGCGGTGACCTGGCCGGCGTCGTCAAGCACGGCCACGCCGAACTCGTGCGGGTTGGGAACGCGGGTCAGCAGGATCGAGGCGTGCGGCGACGTCGCGGTGAAGTCCTCGACGATGTCGGAGATCCCGCCGACGATGAAGTTGTCCCCGAGGTACATGACGAAGTCGTCCTCGCCCAGGAACTCCCGGCTGACCAGCACCGCGTGGGCGAGGCCGCGGGGGGCGTCCTGGCGGATGTAGGTCACCTCGAGGCCGAACTGCTCACCGGAGCCCACCGCTGCGCGGATCTCCGGCTCGGTGTCCCCGACCACGATGCCGACCTCGCGGATCCCGCACGCGGCGAGCGCCTCGAGGCCGTAGAACAACACCGGCTTGTTGGCGACGGGGACCAGCTGCTTGGCGCTGGTGTGGGTGAGCGGCCGGAGCCGGGTGCCCGCGCCACCACTGAGCACGAGGCCTTTCATCAGCGTCCCTCTCGTCTACGGTCCGGTCAGACACTAGACGGGAAGGGGCGCGCATCCTCGTGGATCCTCTGAGCATCGAGGGGGCCTGGGTCTACCAGCCGCGCCAGTTCGGCGACGAGCGCGGCGTGTTCTACGAGGCGTTCCGGGCCGCCGACCTGCAGCTCGCGAGCGGGCGGCGGCTCGAGCTGGCCCAGGTGAACACCTCGGTCTCGCGCCGAGGCGTCGTCCGCGGCATCCACTTCGCCGATGTCCCGCCGGGACAGGCCAAGTACGTCAGCTGCGTCCGCGGGGCCGTGCTCGACGTCGTGGTCGACGTGCGGGTGGGCTCGCCCACGTTCGGCGAGTGGGAGGCGGTTCGGCTCGACGACGTCGACCGGCGATCGGTCTTCATCTCGGAGGGGCTGGGGCACGGATTCGCGGCGCTGACCGACGACGCCACCGTGGTCTACCTGTGCTCGACGGGCTACGACCCGGCTGTCGAGCGGGGGATCGCCCCGCTGGACCCCGCACTCGGCATCGACTGGGGCGTCGACGCGCCGGTGCTGTCGGCGAAGGACAGCCAGGCGCCGTCGCTCAGCGCGGCTTCCGCCGAGGGGTGGCTGCCGCACTACGGGTGACCGGCGCGGCGGCCGGGCCTTCTCGCAGCTCCACCTTCAGCTGCGTGACCTCGGTGTTGAGCCGCTCGATGAGCACGGTCTGGCGGCGCACCACCTGGGACAGGTCGATGAGCATCCGCTCCAGCCGGTCCAAGGTGGCCGGCCCCCGGGGGGCGTCGAGCCTGGTCGCGGCCTCGACCGCGCGCCTGGCACGCCTCCCGCGGGTCGGAACGAGCCCTTCGTCCCATTCCTCGGGTGCTGTCATGCCACCACCCTAGGCGGGCGCCCTGTCCACCGGGCTGATTCGGCCGATTGGCCCCACGGGAGGGGAAGACCTCCGCCGATCGTCGTGTTGAGCGATCTAGGTCGGCACCGGGCGCGACCTTTCGGGTCTCGGCGCGTTGAGCCTGATGAGACCTACTTTCCACCCCAGGGAGAGCAGCCGTGGTAGCGCTGGAGCACCGTGTCGTGTCGCCTGTCATCAGGCGGCACAGCCGTGGGTGCCCGAGTGCCGCGCCCCGGCCCAGCCGCGTGGAGTTCATCGGCCGTCCGCTCGACGCCCTGACGATGGACCAGACCGTCGGCCAGGTGCTCGCGATGGTCGAGTGCGGCATGCCGCACCAGCACGTGTGCCTCAACGCCGCCAAGGTGGTGCTCGCCGAGGACGACGCCAAGCTGCGCGACATCGTCGACAGCTGCGATCTCGTCAACGCCGACGGTCAGGCGGTCGTCTGGGCGTCGAAGCTGCTCGGCCAGCCGGTCCCCGAGCGCGTGGCCGGCGTGGACCTGTTCGAGCGCCTCCTCGGGGAGGCCGAGGAGCGTGGC